>CALLCZ010000085.1 GCA_937998645.1 uncultured Gammaproteobacteria bacterium | reverse complement strand
TCTCCTTGTTGCCGCTCAGGATCGCCGGCATGATTTCATCGAGCATGACCTTGACGACATCACCCATGTGCAGCACTTCCATGCGAACACGATCCAGCGCGAGCGCAGGCGTGCTGAGGAGTTCCGGTTCGAGGTATTTGGCAGTGACCAGGAGCCCCTCTTCCTCGATGGGCCGGTCCGGTATCATTCTTTCCACCAGTCGTGCAAATTGTGTAGATAAGCCGATAAAAATCAGCGTATTCGCGACATTGAAGATGGTATGGGCGTTGGCGATCTGTCGCGGCGTCTCTGCGCCGAGGCGATCCACGCCAGACAGTTCCGGGTGTGCCGGGGACAACCAGGTCACCACGTGCGCAAGCTGTGGGATAAACATGAACCATAAAACCACACCCGCGACATTGAACAGAACATGGACAGTGGCCGCGCGCACCGCCTCCCTCGGTTTTCCGATCGAGGCCAGCATCGCGGTGACACAGGTGCCGATGTTCGCTCCGAACGCCAGGGCGATACCCGCCGGGAGCGTGATGAAGCCCTGGCTGGCCATCACGATCACGATACCGGTTGTCGCCGAGGAAGACTGGATGAGTCCGGTGAAGACGGCTGCGATGATGATACCGATCAGCGGGTTCTCCATCTGGATCATCAGGTCGAGAAAAGGCTGGTAGGTACGCAGGGGCTTCATCGCATCACTCATGACGCTCATGCCGAAAAACACCAGGCCCAGGCCCATCAGCATGGCGCCGTATTGCTTGGTGCGTTCTGATTTGGAAGTGAACAGCATCGAGAAACCCACTCCGATCATCAGCAGCGCCGCCTTGGTTACCTTGAAGGCGACGATCTGCGCGGTGATGGTGGTACCGATATTGGCGCCCATGATGACGCCGACCGACTGGGCCATGGACATCAGGCCCGCGGTAATAAAGCCCACCACCAGCACCGTCGTTACCGAGGATGACTGAATGACCGCGGTAACGAAGGCGCCGGTTATCGCGCCCATGAAGCGGTTGCTAGTCAACTTGGCCAGAATCGTCTTCATGCGGTTGCCGGCGACGGCCTTCAATGCATCCGCCATCTGTTCCATGCCGAACAGGAACAGTGCCAGGCCGCCGAACAACTGCATACCCATCACGCCCCAGTTGATGGCCTGCTCCGATTCAACGGCAGCGAGCACTGGAAGTGCCGCCAATGTGGTAAAAACTCCGGCCAACAGGATGAAAACAAGTCTTGCTCTTGAATCAAATGTGAATCTGAAGTGACTTTCCGGCATATCGATTTCCAGGTTGTTGGTGACTGACTATGCAAATTCCGCGAACGCTTTTACAACAAAACAGCAGCCGAATCGAAATTCGGCTTACATGTCACGTATTGGCGGTGCGATTTTATACCACGTTGTAATAAATTATTAACAATTTGGTCATATCTTAACGAGATTATTCGAGACTTGAGTAGTGATTAAGCCATGTGACATGCACAAGTATCTTCACGACACTGTTGGAAACCCTCTGACCACACCCGGTGACAAATTGCTTGAACGCAGCATGAAATATTGGCAGATCGTTCATGCTGTTCTTCCCTGAGGTGAGCGAGCGACGTATCGAGCAAGCGCAGCCAGGCAATCATCCGCTCTAACAGCTCATCAAAGTACGCTGTCCCCGCTCGGCCTGTCGACAAGCGTTGGAAATCATCACCGGCGTGTGCTTATTTACAAACACTGATATAAATTGCCAAATACTTGATCTATATCCTGTATTTTGGTGAAAAAAAATGTATATACTCCCCCTACTTCAGGAGATAGAAATCATGTCGTCAACCAATCCGTTCGCCAATCTGTTTGGCAAATCACCCTTCTCAGCTTTGCAGGGCCATATGCGCGTGGTGCTGGAATGCGTGAATCAGATGCCCGCACTTTTCGTGGCGCTGGCCAGTGGCGATCACAATGAAGTCGCGGCCGTAAAGGATATTATCTTTGAAAAGGAAGAAGAGGCTGACAGGATCAAGAATGAAATGCGTAATCGCTTGCCGAAAAGCCTGTTCATGCCGGTAGACCGGCGTGACCTGCTGGAGGTCCTGCAGATGCAGGATTCCATCGCCGATACGGCCCAGGACATTGCCGGCCTGCTGGTTGAACGCCCGATGGAACTCCCGGAATTCATGCAGGAACCCATGTTTACACTGACACATCGTTGTGTGGAGGTATGTGAAAAGTCAGCAGAAATAATAGAGGAGCTCGACGAACTGCTGGCCATGGGATTTCGCGGAAAAGAGGCAAGCCGGGTAGAGGAAATGGTAACTGCACTCAACAAGCTCGAAGATGAAACAGACCTGCTTGGCCTGGAGCTTACCCGCCGACTGTTCCAGCATGAAGACGAGATCAAGCCGGTATCCGTGATGATGTGGTACCAGATGATACAGTGGGTCGGTGACCTCGCCGATTATGCGGAAAAGGTTGGCGACCGGCTGCGCCTGATGATTGCAAGATAGTGTAATAACGGAACCCGTCGCCGATGGTCACCAACCAGAGGGGCATGTGCAACCGTTCGTCTGCCAGGAAGTGAAATGAAGACCGGACCTGCTGCACAGGAACTATTCATACGGGTGCTGTTATGGGCCTGGGATTGTTGAAATCCTGTCCGATTAATTGATCAAAAACTGATTGTGGAGTAGTTCAATGGAAATCATTACCGAATATGGCGTCTGGCTGATGGCTCTGGCCATTCTCTTCGGTTTGTACATGACCTGGGGTATCGGCGCGAACGATGTGGCGAACGCCATGGGTACCTCGGTCGGTTCGGGCGCGATTACGGTCAAGCAGGCGATTATTATCGCCGCCATCTTTGAATTTGCCGGGGCGTTTATCGCCGGTGGTAATGTCACCAAGACCATACGCAAGGGCATCGTCGACCCATCATCGATTGTAGACAACCCGGAAATCCTGGTCTTCGGCATGCTGGCCGCACTGCTGGCGGCGGCTATCTGGTTGATGATTGCCTCAGCCCGTGGCTGGCCGGTTTCAACCACGCACTCCATCGTCGGTGCCGTGATCGGATTTGCCATTGCAGGTATCGGCATCGATGCGGTGCAGTGGGGTAAGGTCAGCATGATCGCTGCCAGCTGGGTGGTATCGCCGCTACTCGGTGGAACCATTGCCTTCCTGTTGATGATGAGTATCCGCCGCCTGATTCTGAATACCGAGAATCCGTTCCAGAGTGCCAAACGCTGGGGACCGGCATATGTCTTCCTCGTCGGTTTTATTATTTCGCTGGTGACCCTGTTCAAGGGCCTGAAGCACCTGAAGATCGAACTGTCCGTGGGTATGAGTTTTGGTGTGGCGATCGTATTCGGATTTTTCCTCGCCGGTGTCGGCTGGTACCTGATTAACAAGGTCAGGGTCGATGAGAGTGCAGACCGGGACTTTCACTTTGCCAGTGTGGAGAAGGTATTTACACCGATGATGATTTTTACCGCCTGCGCCATGGCCTTCGCACATGGATCAAACGATGTTGCAAACGGCATCGGCCCCCTTGCCGCCGTAGTCAGTATCGTGCAGTCGGGTGGTGAAGTGTCACAAAAAGCGGATCTGCCGCTGTGGATCCTGGTTCTTGGTGGCGCCGGCATCGTCGTCGGGCTCTCTACCATGGGCTACCGTGTGATGAAGACCATTGGCAGTGGGATTACCCAGCTCACACCGAGCAGAGGCTACTGCGCAACCCTGGCGGCAGCCGCAACCGTGGTGCTGGCATCCCGAACCGGTCTGCCAGTTTCCACCACGCACATTGCTGTGGGCGCCGTTATCGGCGTTGGCCTGGCACGCGGAATCGGGGCCATCGATCTGCGGGTAATCGGCGGCATAGTCGTGTCCTGGGTTGTGACATTGCCGGTGGGCGCCGTGCTGGCGGCACTCTTCTTCTTCACCCTGAAAGGCATATTCACATAGAGGGCCGCAGCTGTTTTTTTGATTGGTCGTTGTCTGATTCCGGCTGGACATGCCCGGTTTGCAGTGTGAGAACTGCATGACAATCAGAGCGGGCATGATAAAAATGGATAACTGCGGATAGACAGACACTAATCATTATCCGGGATGAGCGGATATGGTAACCACTTCGAAAGGCCATAATATACAAACAACCCGGAAAACCTGATGCCCCTGAATACCGTCGAGGTCGAAGAGATCGACTGGCACAAGGGCGTGGCTTATCCCCGCGATGTGCCTTTCCGAGGTATTATCATCACCGGACCACCAAGCAGTGGCAAATCGTCCCTGGTTCAGAAACTGGGCGGCTGGCCTGAAGAGGGTTATCTCGACCTTGCCCAGGATCACTGGTGGCGAAGTCGTATTCTGACATTCAGGCCGCGGGAAGTGCACTTCGGTATCCCGTTTAGAGGCATTCGCGAGAGTCTCTCCGTATTTGACCCGGCGTGGCTTGCAAAACCAGCACTGGTCGATTTCAGACGCATCCAGATACCACCCCGAAAAAGCTTTTTTTTACAGTTCAACTGGCGGGAGCGATTTATCTTTGATTTTCAGCTGCCCCCTGCAGAACAACTTTACTCGATTCGCAAACAACGGGCAGCCACCGAAAGCCACCCGGTAGACAGGGCACTTTCAAAAGAAGTGGTCGAGCGCCAGAGCACTGTCTATGAGGAGCTTGCAAGTCATTTTCACCGCAGTGGCATGCGCGTTATTGTGCGGACTGAATTTGCGGGGAAACCCAGGATCATCGTTGATCCGGATGTGGACTGAAACGCACACGTAAAAGTCGTTATGCCTTCATCACATATTGAGCGATCCTTCGACATGCTCAGGATGCGCGGTGGGGTTTTTGAATTATACGGTCGGTTCGTACACCCACCCTCACACCCCGGCCCTCTCCCTGAGGGCGAGGGCGTGTGGCCTATCGCCAGCTTCAGGCGTGGCGTATTCACTGCTCGTCGGTAGCAGCCTGCCTGTTCAACCATTCCACTAACGGTTCGACCGGGAAGATCTGCGGAACCATTTTGCCATCGATACGGGTGAATATACCTACACGGTCTGATCGCGCGCTGATCACGATATGATGTTGATTGATGCGGCCGACGTTCAGCCACAGAGTGTCGTCCTGACTGAAGGGATGATGGCCCACAATAAAAGGCATGTCACTGCCAACCTCCAGCCCCTTGCGGAACTGGCGCACATCGCTGGATGTATAGCCACCGGGAAAGGCTTTTGTCCTGATTCGATTCCAGGTCATATCGTGAACGATATCAGGAAACTGGTACGCATCTACCAGGATTTGCCGTGAAATCTTTCTGCGTGTGGGCCCGGCATGGCAGGCGATAAAATCAGGCGACAGAACCAGCAACGGTGACTGTTGATAGAAGATCTCCAGTTGTTCCTTGTACTCTTCACCCCGAGATGCAATGACATGCTTCTTCCACAAAATCCCCTGAGGGATGCCCTTTTTCATCAATTCTTGCTGGAAGCTGTCATGGTTGCCAACAATAAAGAATACCTGCTGTGGGTATTTGATTTTCAATTTGAAAATCAAATCCATGATCAGTAGCGAACTCTCCATCTCCTCGAGTCTTCCGGGTTGTTCCGAATGAACCGCATCTCCCAGCAAGATCAGTGCTGCACTACCGTTCTCCAGGCTATCCATGAAGGCGTTTTCACTGAGGATCGTGAGCAGGTTGTCAATTTGCGCGTGCAGATCACCGACAATGATGGGGGTGATGTGTTCAGCTAATTCCAGCAGGCAACCCGGGTTACCCAGGGAATCCTTGAGGCGGCCGCTTTCATGCCGGAGGAGTTCATTGACCTGTATTAGTGTCTCAGTTGCCTTGTCGGCAGGCAGGGGCTCGAGGGGTCCGCCGAAGATTTCCAGTATCCGCCTCAAAGCTGCTTTGCGGAGGTCGGTAATACTGGGGGTTTCGAGCGTATCATCAATCAGGGATACGTAGGTTCCGAGCTCCGAAATCGGATCCTTGAAAACCAGTGAGTCCCCCGAATTCGAGATAGAAAGCTGGCGCCGGAATGCTTCGCGCGGAAAACTGAACATCTGTTCCTGGTATTCAATTTTGTGGTCGATCACCAGCGTGTCGCCGGGCGACAGCCGTTGATAGTGTGAAATCCCCGAGTAATAGCGTTCCGGATCGAACAGAATGAAATCACACGGTGAGCCCTCTTCATATCCTGCCACACCTGGATCCGGGCACAGATAGAGAGTCTGCTTGCCCATCTCGATCCGGTATTCAGGGAGCCCCTTTAGCGGGATTCGAAAAGGCGTACCTGACAGCCGCAACTTCCGGGATTTCTCCAGTATTACGGTTTCGCTGGCAGGGCTGAAATAAGCCCTGATGTTTTGTAAGAAAGATCGTTTCATATACCCGGAAAGTTTGCCCTGAGTCTGATTGTAGCTTTCACGATGGTCCGAAGTATATAGACTCAGCGAGTATTGATGCCCTTATACTGTAGTCTATTGAGCAGAAACAGCTAATGTCCGGGTTTTTATGCTGGAATTACTAACGTGTACAGTCGCACTCTCCTTTTCTCTTAAAACCTGCGAATACTCTACCGGCCAGTCGTCTGACCACCCCCTCTCCCTCTGGGAGAAGGTTGGGGTGAGGAAAGTACGGCCTCCCTTTCTGGGACAATAAACAATGCACGGTGTTTATCGCCTAGACGCGAAAGTCGTTTAGCAATTCTAATTAAAACATTTACCGCATTGTTTCAACTTCCACTCTATTGTATAAAAGCGTGCAGACATCCACATCCTATTTTCCCATCAGAGGAGCAACATCGTGTTGAAAATGAATCGAATACTTGTGCTGATTCCCCTGCTTGTTGCCCCGCTTGCAAGTGTTTTTGCCGTCGATACCCAACGCACTCTGATACAGGACCGCGGTTCCGACAGTATGGCCATTGCAGTGGTGAGATGGGCTGAGGAATACAAACGAAACAATAGAGCGGTAGGCGTTTCGGTCAGCGGGGGAGGCACCGGCACCGGTATTGCCGCCCTGCTCAATGGTACGGTGGATATTGCCAATGCCAGCCGTGCAATGACCCGACGGGAAATCAACCTGGCCAAAGAGCGCGGCATAGCACCTGTGCAGTATACCGTTGGTTATGATGCGGTAGCCGTCTACATGCACAAGGACAATCCACTCAAGTCTCTCAGCTTTTCCCAACTCGCCTATATTTATGGTGATGGCGGAAAAACAGAGTTGTGGACCGATCTTGGTATTGAAGTCCCCGGTTGCGGCGATCAAAAGATCGTACGAGTAGGCAGACAGAACAGTTCCGGCACTTATGCCTATATCCGCGAGAATGTACTGGGTGGAAAAAGATTCAAGCAAGGCACCCTGGAAGCCCAGTCTTCCAATGACCTGGCCGGTTTGGTCGCCAGTACGCCCTGTGCTATCGGCTATAGCAGTTTCGCTTATGCCACTCCCGACGTTAAGCTTGCCTGCCTGTCGGAAACCCCCGACGAAGCCTGTGTGATGCCCGGGATAAAAGGCATGATTGAGCATACTTACCCCATTAGCCGCCCTCTTTATATGTATACCAGTGAACCGGCGAGCGGTGAAGTGAAGAGTTACCTGGACTGGATACTCGGCGATGAAGCTCAGTGCATCCTGCTAAAGAACCAGTACGCCCCGGTCCGAAAAGTCAAATGTGATGTATAAGGGAAAGCGAGACTTAATAAACACCCATAAACTTAACGGGCTTGATCTTGAAGTCCGTAGCTTGCTTCACAACAATAGAAATTTCATATCAGAGCAAAGCAAATACCATCCCTACACTGTCATCCCGCTATGCTTTTGAGCCGGGATCCAGCGACTGGATCTGATGCAAGCCACTGTAATACAGAGCACATCCGTGAAATACGAATTATCTTCACTAATTGTTCAATGCGATTATATTCTGATATAAGAGAGCATCAGATAACGGCCTTTAGACTCTAATGAATCGATTGTTACCCGGCTTGATTGCAATATTAATATTATTCGGTAGTTGCGCCACCGCGTTGTCAGCCGCCGAACAACAGCGAAGATTTTCGATCGCCATCAGCGGCGGCGCCAGCAAGGGCGCCTACGAAGCCGGGTTGAACTGGGGCCTGCTCAAAATGATGCAGGACATCAGAATAATCGACCATGCAATAGTCGGACAGGCGCGCGCACTGGATGCAGCCAGCTTTACCGGTGCTTCTGCGGGTGGCATCAATACCGTGCTCTCGGGTCTCGTCTGGTGCAGTCTGCCGGAAGCGGAAGGCGGACTTACCAATACCATTGATACCAATATTTTCCGCGATGTGTGGTTGTCCCCTGATATCAATCGCCTGCTGCCGCCAACTGCAGACTCCATTTATTACCGTGATGACGATGCCCTGCTGGCACGCTATGACCTGTTGCAGGCAGCGCAGAAATTACGTGAGCGCTGGAATAAACCGGGTTTTCGTGCAGACTGCAACGTGCCACTCGGTGTCACCGTCACTCGCGTAATACCCGAAGAGCTGGAAGTCGGTGGCATCGAAGTTCAAAACCAGCGCCTGTTCATACCATTCGTTGCCCGCACTCGGGACGATGGCACACTCGGTTTTTATTTTGACCCGAATGAGTATCCGCATTTACCAAACCCCGCCAGGATACTATTGCCAGGCGAGCCCGGCACTCCGCCCTATACTATTGACGACCAACGCATTGAAGAGGCGGTAATGACAAGCTCAGCCTACCCGGGTGCATTCGGCCGCAGGCGCTTGCAGTACTGTCGACAATCGAGCTATACCGAAACAAACAGGGAAGAATCCGCCATAGATCAACAACAGGATCCAGATACAGAACTTATTTGTCCGGATGGCTATGAGCTTGCCGAGGCGGAATTTGCTGATGGCGGCCTGTTTGATAACCTGCCGTTAGGCCTGGCACGAGGACTGGCTGAGCAGCGCGTACATGCTGCCGAGAATGTTCTGCCGGTTACCTACATTTACCTCGATCCCAACCGGCTGCGCTATGACATCCCGCCAGCTGATGATAAACGGGCCTGCGCCAGCGATAACCCGCCAGATGCCTGCCGGGTTATGGAGTTCAGCTTTTTTACCGAGCATGAATTATTGCTGGGTGCATTTGGCACGGCGCGCACGTATGAACTCTATCGTGAACTGACAAGCGAGCACTGGTCATTAAACCTGGCAGAACTGAGCAACGAACTGGCGAAACAGTTAGCCGCGACGGGAAGCCGGTTCTATTGCGATAAGGATATCCCCTTTTTCAGTACAGACATCAGCTGCGCCGGGGCCGTTCGTCGTGCAGGTGCATTACTGGAACTGGCCTACACTCGCACTCCCCTGACCATTTCACCACCCTACTCGGCAAAAAGACTGAGCAAGGCGGAGGCTGTCTATGACTGCGAGTATTCCAGCAGGAATCCGGCAATAAACACTGAAGCCACATGCAATATCAACGTGGTGCGTTATCGCAAGCAGCTGGCGAAAATATTACTGAACATTGCTGAAAACAATGAACAGGTCACAGCAGACCTCGTGCAAAGAATCTATGAAACAAAACTATCCATGCACAATGACCGGATTCTTCGTGTCACCGATCGTGGTGCGCCGATCACCGGCACATTGTTGAGTGACTTTGGCGCTTTTTTTGATCTCAAATTCCGCGAGTATGATTATTATGTCGGCGTATACGATGCCGTTATCGCTGCAACACAAAACATATGCGGACTAAAGTTCTTCGAACAATTTCAACAACAGGAATACATACAGTGCCAGAACGATTTCGCCAGAAAAATCTATGATGCTGTCGGAATAAGCGAGGATCCTCGTGGCCGCTATGTTTTTGCCCGACTGGCGGAGTGGGAGTTTGGTAAGCAGGATACACTGCGCTTTGCTTACGATCCGCTGCCGGAAGAAGACCGCGATATGCGCATCATCTTTGATGGTTTAATTCAGACGCTGGAAGCTGGTGAAAGAAGTGATGCCGCACAGCAAGAGCTGTTTTTTACCGAAAATACGTTTTTTCTAAACTTGAAAAACGAAGGTTTTGAACCAACACCGACTGACGATGGCTCTAAACCTTTATTGGCGCAGATCATCGCAGACCCGGCAAACTGGCCTTCCGAGCTGACCCGTCGTGCGACCACACGCTTCGTTTACCTGGAGCAACAGGCAAAAGAGATCTATCAAGCACGCGAGCCCGATCCTGAACTGCGCGAAAGCAGCTATGCAACTGTCATGGGTATGACCGCTTTTTCGTTACAGAGCGCGACCTATAACTACCCCGGCTTTGCCTTTTCACCATCAACGTCTCCTGAAAACTGGCCGTGGCGCAATATCATCCCCTACGAGGTTGCGATCGATCTCACCGGCAGCGACCTGATCTTTACCTGGCAACCCACCTGGTCAGTGACGACTAAAGACCTGTTGAGTGTACGTGCCAGCCTGGGCTTCACCGGCGGTATCGTTGAATCCGGTGACGAAACGTTCGAACGTGAAAACTATGGCGCACTGGGTCTCGGTTATTCCCGCCAAACAGAATCCGCCACCATATCGAGCTGGGGACTGACGCCCACCTGGTATCACCAATGGAACGATCCTGTGATAGGCAACCAGGACACGGCGGGAGGGCATGTGCACGTGAGTTTCTTCAAGGACAGGCTGAGGCTGGGCCTGGGTGTACGGGATGTCAATGAAACCTCCGAAACCTGGTTTTTCACCATTGGACTTACCGATTTGCCGGGATTGACTTACTGGTTGACGCGCTGAGATTACGAAAGCTGAATTTCAACGCAAAGACGCGTAGGCACAAAAGCCGCCAGGTAAACACGATAGTTATTTGAAGGAATCACGCAGGGTGGGTATTGCCCACCCTGCTTCAGCCCGGATGAAGCGCAGCGGAATCCGGGTAGATGTATATCACCGCAAGCATGCCCCGGATTTCACTTCGTTTCATCCAGGCTACGGGTTTAAACGAAGGATACCTTCTCCCATAGGGAGAGGGAGACACTAGAACATTAAGTGCATGCCGATGAAGCCGCCATTGTAGCCATAGGCAATTTCTTTTTTATCAATATTGTCTTCGATGACAACATCAGCATCGAAATAAGCCAGACCGAAGATAAGTCCTATATGATCGGTAAACCTGTATTGCGCATTCAAGCTGGTCTGTAAAACGCTCGCACTGACATCTTCGTAAGACCCGGCTACAAGCGCCACCCTGGTATTAATGCCCCACCCGGGTGTAAAGCTGTACCATAAATCAAGCCCGATCAACGGCAAGGGCGCGAACACCTTGGCTTCTTCATTAATAGAACCAGATGTTGTAACTCCTTCCCGGGTTATCTGGCCCTCGGCCTCAAACACATACTTGAGATCAAGCCCATAGACACCCGCATGAAGCTTGATTTTGCTGCGGTAATCATTGAACAGGGTATAGCCATAGCTGAGACGATAGAAATTAGTTGCATCGGTAATTTTTGCATCACCCTCGATCCTTACATCTTCAAGTGTCTCATCAATATTGAGCACGATTGATTCACGATTAACACTGAAATACGAGAAGCCAATACTGTGTCTGGGGTTGATATTCCAGGCGCCATAAAAGGTAGTTACCGACGATGTTTCCGGCAGATCAAGGTTGCCCTCTGGATCAATAAATATACTGTCAAACGTTGATCTGGTCTTATCGGTGAATTTTAGTTTTGTATCGAACTTTACAATTGCAGCACCGATGCCAATCGCGAACTTACTACTTTTATAAAGCTCCTGGTCAGTTTCTGCATCGGAGTGCGCTGTTGATACGACAAATATCGACAGCAAAATAACAGTTAAAAAAGTGTGATACCTGCTCATTATAGTTTTATTTCCGGTTCAACTAACCTGCCTGCAACGTTCCTTATGCAGGCCTACGTCCGATAACATTCGCTCGAGATGACATAATGTTTTTAGCGGTTCTGATATCGGTTCAAATCATAGATACCAGACAGCTTCGGTTTTTCTTTTGCATACTGCTGATTAAACCAGTCAGCATGCTTCCAGAAATCTTCGCCGGTTCTACGCAAACCATAACGTGCAACGAATGCCTCATACTCCTGACGGTCACTAAGCGCGTTGTACTCTTCTACAAAACTCTCAATCTGATCCAGGTCCACCACGTAGAAGAAGTTCGGGTAGGCACCTTCCAGCCACCTGACCACGGTTTGCGTATCTTCTTCATAGTCACGAGAGTTTATTGCATCCTCATTAGCGAACATTGAGGTCACATTTTTATAGGCCTTGTTGGCGATCATGGTATAGGCAATATCGTCTTCTGGCCTGCCGCCCATCTTTACACGCACAAAGGCAATATCAGGCAAAACCTGCACAATTAGGCCATCCATCTTCGCAGCACTTTGCATTGCCTTGTCAGCACGCAAAATATCCTGGCTCACTTCTGGCTTGCACTTATCCGTTGTACAGCGATTGATGTAATCGCCATCACCCGCCAATGGCCCAAGATAAGCTTCGAGATGCTGGTACAGTTCGAGCTGTGGATTGCCGCTTTGATAACCGGTAACGATCTCCTGATTTACCCAGCTAACTTCGCCCTCATCGCCTTTGTTGCCGCGGCGAATGCCCTGGTACCAGGAATTACGTATCAGCTGGCGCTGTTCTGCCGGCATGAATGCAAGGAAGAAGTCCTCCCCTTCCGTGCGCAGGAAATCCATATACAAGCGGGTGTTGAGCTGGTGACCGAGATTGCCGTAAACATCGAAGCCGGCGACCAGTAAATAGTGAATGCGCTCCAGTACCGAGTAATCAATGATCCACGCGGTTTCGGGGTAATCGCCGATAAAACCGTAGTTAACGGAAGCGCTGTCCATATGCCTGAATATGGTAAGTGCAGCATTCGGATTACTGCCATCGCCATCCCAGATATAACGCATAGCATCCCTGATATACAGGGGAGCGAAATTCTTAACCGCAGACTCCTTCATCTGCACATATTTCCGGAACAGGGAGCGGTAATGCTTCCGGCTTGCCAGCAGCTTGAAGTTATCTTCCATCTCGGACGGTGAGGCCAGATAGTCGGCCACCCGCCCCATGAACTCATCATCCAGCGACATGATTTCAGCATCAGGATCAAAGAACACCACCCAGAACTGGTCTTCGATAACGTTCAACGCGATCTGGCCGCGACACACCGGCCCCTTGATAAAACCCTCGATAAAGAATTTCGCATCATCCAGCAGGAACCTGTAACGCGACTTGACCGGTATAGCTGCGAAGGTTTTTATCGGGTTGGACGCCACCGCCGCTTCGTGGGAAGGCAGGCTGGTGACTTCGTAATCCGGCTCAAGGAACAACGCCTTGTAACGCTGCATGCGCTTGTCGGACAATGCGTACACCAGGTGAGTCTTGGCGACGATGCTGCCCTGGTGGCGCACGATGCGATAATAAACCGGACCGGCCGGATCATTATAAGGACGCCGTGTTGGTATAACTTCGACAGGCTCGCCCGGCGGTGTGGAAGAACGTACCAAGCGGTAGAATTCGCGATCACCGGTACCATCAAAATGAAGATGCGCCTGGAAAAGGTGCTCATACAGGTAACGGCCAACCAGTCTCTCCTTGTTGCTGTTACCGTTGAGGAAAGCTTCCCATTGCCTGACCTGCTTTGCAGCCACTTCAGACGGTGCCTTTTCGCCCGGCATGGTTGCGCCCTGTGCCAGCCAGTGTACCAGTGTTGTGTATTCGTCCCGTTCGAGGTTCGGCATGGCATAAGGCATGCCGCCTTCTGGATGATCGGCCGCATACTCGTTGAACTCGTCTATTGTCGGACATGTCTGCACGCGATCGAGCCCGAGATCAAAATCATCGCTGAGCATGCCGGTACGCGCCTGCGGATAGAGTTGCTTTTGACGCAGCATGCGGTACATCACCGAGTCTTCCAGGTTTGTTAACGGATTGGCATCGCCTTCATTCAGCACCGTATCAAAACCTTTTTTTCGCCATTCTTCAGTTGTCATCGCGTCGATAAACAAACGCGTTGGATCATCTGCGGTAATGCGCGCACCGTTGTAGACTTTCTTTTTATTGGCGCCGCGGTGGATACCTTCCGGTGAAGTCAGCTTTAACTGGCATGGTGCATCGTAGCAGCCGTGACAAACCACACAGCGGCTTTCGAGTATTGGCCGTACTTCTTCGTCATAAGATATGGGGTCTTTGGGCAATGTATACAGCAGGTCGTATTCGACGGTCGCCTGGTCGGCGGTGATGGACGGCTCTTTGGATGAGCAAGCTGATAGCAAGAGCACCAGAACAGCACTGCTGATCAATGCTGATGTAATTCTTGGCATAGAAGTTACAGAAAAAAACATAGTTACAAGCTTTCGGAGTTCGTCATTCCAGATATTTATTTGTCATTCCCGTCGAAGCCAATTCGCCTGCAACGTTCCTTATGCAAGCCTACCCCAGCTTTCATGAGGAAACAAAAGTTTCCTTACAACTGCGATTCGATCGGCAGTATACGCATAAAGCCGACACCCATGCGCCGCCAGATACTGGTGTATGGATCAACCTCGAAGGTAACTTTTTCACCATCCTCATGCCCATGCCAGAGAATATACTCGTTGTCTTCCTCATCGGTAACCAGCTCAAGTCTGAATGTGTCTTTATCTATATTCTGATCAAATTTCTCTGCCATAGCTGCAGCCATTTCCGATGACTCGATGATCACCCCGATTTCAGAGTTTTCGTAGAATGAGCGCGGATCGAGATTCAACGAGCCTATAAAAACCTTTTCGCGATCGAGCACAAATGACTTGGCATGCAAGCTGGCTTTGGATGATCCACCGACACCTTTTTTCTCCTTACGTTGATTACGGGTCAGCTTCTTGTCCATCTCATAAAGTTCGACCCCTGCACGCAGCAATGCCTTCCTGTATTTTGAATAACCGGCATGGACGATACTAACATCGTTAGACGCCAGTGAATTCGTCAGTATTTTTACGCGCACACCTTTTTCAGTGAGGCTTTTGAAGAATTCGACACCCTCCTTGCCAGGCACAAAATAAGGTGAAAAGATAATCAGTTCACTTTTTATGCCTTCGAAATACGGTTCAAGCTGCGTCATCAAATGCAGTTCTGTTGCATCACGATCGCTGCTGATTTTTTCAGGAAGGTCGTATACGACTACAGCGTTTCCATATATGTATTCAACCTTTTTTTCCCTCATCCTGTGGGCAAGATTAGAGCCTTGTAATGCATTCATGTAATCAGAGTCTTTTTGCTGCTCCGCATACTCTGCAAGATCCCTGTACATTGCCTTGATATCTTCTTCAGAAGGATGCTCATCAATTAAGGTCGTGGCCGGGTATGACAGTTCACTGTTCCAGTAAAGATCAAAAGAATGAGATACATCTTTCACAACACCACCAATTGCCATCACATCAAGATCGGCAAATTCCAGCGTTGGATCAGCATCGAAATATTCGTTTCCAATATTGCGCCCACCGACGACTGTGACCTGGTTGTCCACGGTGAATGACTTGTTATGCATGCGTCGCGTGACAGAACCGAAGCCGCTCACATACTGCGACAAACGACCCAGTTGTCGATCAAAGGGATTGAAAACACGCATTTCGATATTAGGATGACTGTCCAGCGCTATTAGCCCTGCATCCCGCCCCTCGAGATCCATATCATCTACAAGTAAACGTACACGAACCCCGCGCTCGGCAGCCTTGACCAGCAGGTCCAGAAACAGGTATCCAACGAGATCACTGTGATACAGATAATATTGCAGATCGATACTGCGTTCTGCATGATGCGTCAGTATTGCGCGCGCAACGAAGGCATCCAGACCACTTCCAAGCAATAGAAAACCATCCTGCCCCTGCCCTTCCGTTTGAATTCTTTTTGCCGACAAATGGCCGAAGGTTGTGTCATCGGTGTCGGTCAATGCATAGGATGCCTGCCTGTTGTTATTTTCCGGCAGGGACGCACAGCCGCCTGCAAGCAGCAGGAATGTAACAACGAGCGTTTCCAGAAACCTGTTATTTGTAAACACGTCCAGACCTCACACAGAGAGCAGTCATACCAGGGATTTAAATAGCTAGGAAGATTATCACATCGGGAGTCCGTAGAATTATCAATTCGCACCTCGCATGCGGCTTCGTCAGCTTGCTACATCAGGTATTCAAGACCAAGGCCGCGTATCGTCTTTAAGATTCCGCACTGCTTGCGTGTCGGATCGACCTTGCCGCTGCCACTCTCCATGCCTTTCCTGCATTTAAGTGCGTTATTTCATTGCTAGAACAGGTACTCTACCCCAAGCGCGCGTATGGTCTTATAGGTACCACGCTGCTTACGTGCCGGCCCGGCTTTTTTGCTGTCGCTTTCCATGGTCTTTCTACGCATTTCCAGCCATTCAGGCGTACCCCACCTGAGAGATGTGGACTTCAACAGTTCGAAGACTTCAAGCAGGTCACCCCGCAGCGCGTCATCCTGGTAAAAAAAGCCCATTTCGTTGTTATACAGGTTAGAACGATAATCAAAATTGCTGGTACCAATAAAACCAACTTTTTCACCAATGATGAATTTCGCATGCAGTTTTCCATAATAGGTATCACCGCCGATCTCCACCGAATCAACCCCGCCAGTTTGATAAATAAAAATCTGAGGATGATTGATCAGCCGCTTCCATTCCTCACTCTCGACGACCTCCGGGTTGAATTCGCCTTTCTCCAGTCCTGAGAGCCAGGCTTTTTGCAATTCAGGTGTCAGCAAGAAGCGTGGTGTCATATCCATATCAATAATGGCCTGGGTAAAAAAGTTGTCACTGGTTAAAATTGAGTTGGTGATAATTTCGATTCTGATACCCGGGTTATCGCGCAACAAATCAAGAATCTCTCTGGTTCCGTCATAAACAATCTCTCCCTCCTCATTTTTGAACAGAGAAGAAAACAGGTAAGGCGAAACGATGCGAAGCGCACCCCTGTGTACGTCCTCTTCTTGTAATGCATGCTGATACATCTTGTCGATCAGGTACATGATCGAGTTTGGATTTCTTTTTATATTCTCTTCTACGTTCGTAGTCACCTTGGTAGCGGTAAGATTGCTAAGCTGATGTGCAAGGCGCACTTTTGCATCGCGAAAACCCTCGTTCATGTAACCAGGCATAGCATCCATGTGCTTTTTCACTTCCGGCAGATTTTTTATGAACACCAGGCTTTCCTGCCCCTTTTTTCGATGATGGTCATAGATATCGTCATACTTGCCTTCGCTGAATTCATCATCGGCTTCGTAGGGCCATATGCGCTTGTTACCCTTATGCAAATACAGTAGTGTGTAATACACCTGGCTTACATAACCAACAGCATGCTCCTCATCACTGCTGGTTTGTCCCGAACGAAGCAGGATTTCAAGGTCACGAAATGCCGTGGGATCCTTTGAACCGTCTTCGCTGATACCGTAATAATCAAGCGAAATATTGCGACCGCCGGTCATCACCACGGCCTTGTCAGCAAAGGAACCGTCAACCACCAGTAGCTTGTCATGTGAACGCCTGTTGAACTTGAGTTTGGTGAGTGCATTGAATATCACCACCTGTGCACGCGCTTTTTTAGTCGTCACATGGCCATCTTCGTTACGAATAAAACCTGCATTTTCATCACAGGTCTCAAGCGCTCTCAATTCTGAGTGCAAGGGGCGCATGGAACCGACCGCATCCACCATGATACGTACATCCACACCGCGCTTCACTGCATTACACAACGCACCGAGCATTGCGTAACCAACAGGGTCAGTTGCAAAAATATAGTACATCACATCAACGGTATGCTGCGCATTCTCGATGAGCCATATTTTTGCTGCCAACGATGTCAGTGCATCTTCATATGTCGGACCTATAATTTTCGCTCTGGCGCTGTTGATGGGCACCTGGGCTTCTGCGCCAAGCTTGATCGGGTCAATTTCCAACTCTGAAAGCGGCGCCCATGTCCTGCTTTCATATAAACTGTTGGTTTTCGCGTCATCTATTGCGCCTGACGGGGGACAGTCGGGTAAATTCTGCGTACCGGCCGGACATTGCTGTTCGGGAACGCTGGCACAGGCGTTGAGAAATACGACAATAACGACCAGTTGCAGGATGCGCAGATAGTGCATGGTTTCTCCAGCGGTAAGAGATACTGAAACTCAGAATTTTTGTATATAAAACATATTATTCCATAGTGAGAATATCCGCAAAAAAAAAGCACCCTGCATAGCAGGGTGCTTCTATTTACACTGGCAAGGTCGTCGCTTATCGACCGAGTATTTCGTCCACTTCTTCCTGTGGCAACACCTGTGCCTGGTAGTTTCCTGCACCGATGTACTGCTCAATATTTTTGACATAGCCTTCGAGGTGACTATCGGAACCATCGAGCAGCGAGGCATATAAATTCGACACGTCGGCGTTGTCCGTGTAAATCTTGCCGCATTCAGTTACATCGTTTATTCCATTTTCTGTTTCCACGATCACCTGTGGGCACTGGTTGATATCCATCATATCGATTTCTTCGATGAAGGCGCCAACGTAAAGCGCCTCCAGTTCACTGATTGATGCACGTTCTACCAGCAAGTTAAACTTCTCGGTGAAGTACCAGCCATAGTCCTTACCCGTATACACGCCGACATTGTCATTGGTGTTGGGGTCTTCCAGGCCATACTTTTCGATCATTTCTTTTACCGCATCGGTATGTTTTTGTTCGGAATCGTCGATCTTGCCGAAGATAGGATGGTCCGGGTACATGCCGCTGAGTTCTATATAGACATCACGCGCCAGCTTTTCTTCTTCGCGCATGAACTCAAGATGTGTTTGTTCGTTGTAATCCAGCACGACACCATCCGTGACTACCGTACTGTCCGTGCTTACTGTTTCCATTCTGCCACCCCTGGCGATCACGCTGCCAGCTGTGGTAACTATGACAAAACCAACCAGCCCGTTCAGCAGGGCCTTGTTCAAAATATTCATATTGTTTGACCTGATAATTACAGCGGAATTGTGAATTTTTGAACATTTTGCAAACCCTTCCGATTAAATATCGAATTCAGGGCTTATCTTGTACATAACGCACGTGCAGCCATCAAGTTGACAGGATTTTGAAAATAATTTCCATTACAGAATCGGGCCATGCATGGTGTGCGGACCCGTGTGACCGCAGCCAGCGAGACACGGCAGCTTTACGGGCTGGTGGCCGTTGCCAGAACTTCCACGCTTGGCGGTACCGCATCGTACATCACCTTGAAGCGATTGACCCTGTCGCCATCGGTGTGCATACCATCGACAAAACCGGGCTGGGTGGCCTGGTAGAGCAATCTTGCTTCTACTGTATAAGGATCCGTCCGGCCTGTGGTATCGACCTGGTAGCGGACAGTATCGGCACCGCAGCCTTCCGCAATATTCATACAGTTGAAATCATTATCACCTGCAACGCCGGATGGGACTGTCTGTAGCTCGATCGTTGTGGCCCTGCCGTTGGTAAATCCGGCCGGCGGAATACGATTGTCCTTCAGATACTGCGCACCTCGCAGCAATGTATGGGTGATAGTGCCATTAACATCGCCCAGTACTGTTTCATAGATAGCAACCTGCGATGGATCTGTGATGACATCACGGTGCGGTTCATAGCACAGGCTGGAATCAAAACCGTCGAGTTTATCTAAAGACATGCAGTCGGCTTTTAATCGTGAATTATCTGTTGAAATATAGCCTCTTGAATCCGGTGCGCCAGATTCAAAGATCACATTGTCACCATTGTCTTTTACCGTTACATGCAGCCACATACGACGACTGGGATAAGACGACGGTAACTTGTGTCCGGCATTGTTGGTAACTTCGACATTGAATTCCAGCTTAGTGCCAACTTGCTGAGTGTTAGAAACCGAGACGGTGGCTGCACCACCAAGGAAGTTTTTCGTTAATGCGATCTGTTCATCAAAACCGCTGGCCGATGTCGATCCTGCAATGCCGAGCTCTGCTCGATAATCACGCAATATTTCCAGCAGATGCGCGTTGCCGCCGACCAGGGTGTGCTGGCCGTAGGGTGAGCGTGTATCAGGCGCATTACCTGGTAACAAGGAAATCGCTGTTTGATATCCCGTGTCAGGTTCAGGCATGTGGCAGTCCTGGCATTGTGCTTCCTGCGCCTGCCCATCCGCATAAACACTGTTTTGCCATTCCAGGTAAACCCCTTGCTCGAGGAAGCTGATACCCGAGGGTGCGCCGGTATCCGGATCAAGCGCAGGTGTATACAGGGTATGGCAGCTGGCGCAGAGTGCCGAGCCGGTAATATGCGGCCCCTCAGTTGGCGTGTAGCCTGTCTGCATGTTCATATTGCTTCCTACAGGACCTGCATACTGGCCGTAAATGCGTTTGTAATTAGCATCTGATGAATCCGGTATTGTGAATTTACCGGAAAATGAATTTTCAGTACCAAGATCAAGGTTGGCGATCTGGTGACAGAGCGTACAGCTCACACCTTCGCGTGAGAGATCTTCAGTCCTGGCTGTGTCGAAGCGGTAATAGCCATCGATATCAAGGCCTGTATTTGTCTGGTGCGCATGTGTTCGTCCCATGGGTGCATGACAGGTTGTACAGGTATCTTCAATGAAGCCGGTCAAATGCGGGAAGCTTTCGACTTCATCTTCAACCGCAGCCTGCCAGTAGGGATCATTGAATGCCTGCGCCATGACGCTGTGCTGCCACTGAGTACCGGGACTGATATCTTCGCCATTGAAGGTCATGGTCGTTGTTGTACCGCCGGACTTATGACAGGCTTCAGCGCACTTCGCGGCATTGGTAAATGCGCCCTGCTGACCCCAACTGGCGTTGAACGCTGCATCTGTCGACATGGCATCACGGTCAATGATCGTACCTGTTGCGGTATCAACGCTTAGCAGCGCATTCACCGGCTTGCTCAGCACGAGTTGCATGGTCTTGCTGGTACTCGTTGCAACGGCTGGATTGTTCGGTACAGCAACGCGGACAAATTTCCGCATTTCACCCGGCGCAAATTGTAGAGTGCCGCTGCCTGCTGAATAATCAGTGCCCGCAACAGCCGTTGCATCTGCCGTTGCATAATCAACACTGACAGCCGTTATGCTGGCCTCGGCAAGGCTGACAACAAACTCAAGGTCATCAGCACCTTCCACCACGGTTGAATCATAAATACCGGCACTAACAACGGATGACGGCCCGTTAGCATCGTCAGAAGTACTGCATCCGGTAATATTCAGCGTAAAAAACAACATTGCCGAAAAACATGCGTTTTTCAGCCACCCTTTAGTGAAATATTGCATAAAAAACCTTCTAAACGCCACCATATACACATATGGCATTGATATTTATAAGAATATTTTTGGACATTTAGGACTGATCAGATCAGGAGAATCACCCTATTACAGGAAGGCGCTGGCGTCATTGAGAATTATCAATAATTAGAAAATATTTCAGGTATCTACATGATTTATATCAAGCATTTGAGCCACATATTTCCTCCATAATGATGCGGTATATTGACTATATTCATGTAAAGTAAGAATTTTCATCAGGCAAGGAAACATACCTCATGGGGAATGAATCAGGACAGACTTTCTGCACAAACGCCGAATGGATAGGACGTGCACATTGTGACAAATGCCATATTCGCCAGTTGATGCTTTTTTCAGAGCTGCCGGATACAGCCTTTCATAATTTGCTACACCCTATAGACCATTTCATCTACCCCCCGGGATCAGTCCTTTATGAAGCAGGCTCTCATAAGGCGTTTATTTATTCGATAAGACGCGGCATTGTGAAGCTCAAGCATATCGCAGAAGATGGCTCCAGCAGGATTGTGCGCCTTCTCGGCAACGGCGCCGCCATTGGCCTCGAGCTGCTCGACGATGCCAAAAGCTATCACCATACGGCCATCGCGTTAACCCCGGTAGATCTCTGCAAAATCCCGGTATCAACAATCAGGCAACTCGAAAGCGACCACCCGAAACTGTGCATACATGTCGGCCAGCAACTGCAAAACCAGCTGAATATCGCCGATCAATGGATTATTGCTTTGAGCACCGGTGCAGCCAGGCAGCGTGTTGCCCAGCTGGTGCTGCTGCTGGAAAGGTTTTTTTCTGAAGATAACGGCGCATTCATACTGATCAACCGTGAAGACATGGCCGCAATGACAGGTATTGCAATTGAAACCGTCAGCCGCATGATCGCAGAATTCAAGCGCCAGAAAATCCTGTACCGGTTCAAAGATAATTATTACATGTGTAATGTAGCTGCACTGCAGGAAATCTGCAGCAATAGTTGAATGGCGGAGAGAGAGGGATTTGAACCCTCGGAACCCGCAAGGGTTCACCTGATTTCGAATCAGGCCCGTTCGGCCGCTCCGGCATCTCTCCTTTTAAAACAGTGGCAAGTTGAGAGGGGCAAGTGGTGAGGAAGAGCCTGACCTCGTCCCTCGATACTCGTCCCTAGCCACTCCGCACGAAGTGCGGTTCTTTGGATTATAATCTATTTTATTTCCCAATAATCTGTTGCATGGGTTTCCACTATTCAAATTAAAAAAACATTTTGCAAGCCGCTGTTTAGTTCTCTTGCATTAGTATTCGGCATCATCATATTCCTGTTCAACGGTTTGCCTAAACTGATGACGCCGTCTGTGCTTGAGCGCGTGAAACAGGATGGTGAGCTTGTTGTTTTTACGCGCAACAGCCCTGCGACCTACTACGAGGGCCCGGATGCGCCAGCCGGGCTTGAATACGACATGGCGAAGCTGTTCGCTGACGAACTCGGCGTAAAACTGACGATGATTATCCCGGAAACACTCGGCGACATACTTGAGGGTGTAAAAGAAGGTACCGCTCACTTTGCCGCCGCAGGCCTGACAGTGACTGATGAGCGCAAGAAGCATTACCGCTTTGGCCCTGCCTACCAGGAAATAACCGAGCAACTTTTATATCACGCAGACAATCCGAAACCCAAGAGCCTGTCAAAACTCGGCGACGGCACCCTGGAGGTAGTCGCTGGCTCAAGCCATGAGGAACGTCTCATATATCTGAAAAATGTCATTGCAGATCTTAGCTGGAAACCGGTGACAGATCTTGAGACGGAAGACTTGATGCAGCTTGTAGCTGACGAAATTATCGACTACACCATCGCTGATTCGAATGAAGTCGCCTTAAGCAAGCCCTTTTTCCTGAAACTGAGGGTTGCTTTCGATATAAGCGAGCCGCAGCAACTGGCCTGGATGTTCCCCAAGGACGAGGATGACAGTCTTTACCAGGAAGCGGTCAAATACTTCGAAAAAATACATGAGAACGGCGAGCTGACACGCATGATTGAACGTGCCTATGGCCATGTCGACAACCTGAATTACGTCGGCACCATTGTGTTCAGAAGACATATAGCGCAACGCCTTCCGGCTTTTGAGCCCATGTTCAGGAAATATGCGAAACAATATGATCTGGACTGGCGCCTGCTGGTTGCACTTGGTTACCAGGAGTCTTTGCTGAACCCTGATGCAAAATCACCGACTGGCGTACGCGGCCTGATGATGCTCACGCAAAAAACATCGAAAGAAATGGGCATTAAAAACCGGCTTGACCCGGAAAGCAGCATTAAAGGCGGCGCCAAATATTTTGCAAAAACCCTGAAGAAAATACCCGCTCAGATCACCGAACCCGACAGAACCTGGCTGGCGCTGGCAGCATATAACGTCGGTTTCTACCATGTGGAGGATGCGCGCATCATCACCGAGAAACGCGGCCTGGACCCGAACAAATGGATCGACGTAAAAACCTCGTTGCCGCTGCTGGCGCAACGAAAATGGCACAAGGATACGAAATACGGTTATGCCAGGGGCTGGGAACCGGTCAGGTACGTGGAGAACATTCGCAGCTATTACGACATACTGCGCCGTGACGACGAGGCCACAGATCCGGAAGATCCTGAACTGGATGTTTTCGATATCCTGCCCAGTGTGCTTTGATGG
>CALLCZ010000084.1 GCA_937998645.1 uncultured Gammaproteobacteria bacterium | reverse complement strand
GAGGCTGTCGAACAGCTTGCCGGCAAGAAGGCAATCGAAAAATCCGCCCCAGGCAGCTATGTCAAGGTGGGCGGCAGCTGGAAGCAGAAGTAACAGTGGCTTGCCTGCAACGCTTCGCTTATGCAGGCCTACGTCCCGCGTAGGCCGGGATAAGCGGCAACAAAAATACCGCTCATCCTGAGCTTGTCGAAGGGCAACGCTTCGCTTATGCAGGCCTACATCTGGCGGTAGGCCGGGATAAGGCAAATGCCGTTCCCGGCGACACCGCTATTCAAAATCCAGACCGTTAATTGTTTCGGGTTCAGTTGCACCCCAGCCAGCATCATATAATCCCTGAGCAACATACTTCCGTATTGAACTATATTCCCAATCCAGCGGCCTGGCAGCCAGCCCATGCTTTACTGGATTGTAATGTATGTAATCCAGGTGACATTGCAGGTCATGATCATCACGTATCAGGTGCTCCCAAAACCGGGGTTGCCATATTGCCTGCTGCTTCCATGCAGGACTTATATTTCTCAGGGTTCTGCAAAACTGCGTTTTAATCATTTGCCATCGAAGCGAATATTCAACATCCACATTCATGCTCCATATGCAATGGATATGATCAGGAAGAACTACAGCCGCTTGAACAATGAACGGCCTTTTTTGCATAACGTATTGAAACGACTCTCGGAGCAGAGCAATGTGTTTCGGCGCAGAGAAAACTGGAATACGATTGTGCGTGACGACTGTAAAGAAATAGGTGCCACCCGGAACATACATCCTTTTATAATGACTCATGACAATTCCCTGTCTGTTTTTAGTGCAATGCCTGCAACGCTATAAAACCGATCGCCCTGAGCCTGCCTAAGGGCTATGCTGGCCTACTAGATTATACCGCCACTTAAACGCCTGCAACGCTCCGCTTATGCAGGCCTACTTCAATATACCACCGCTAATAACGATTTGGCCGTAGGCCGGGATAAGGCGAATGCCATTCCCGGCTTGATCAGCTAAAACTTGTCAGTCACAGCACCTTCGGATGCCGAGCAAACCAGCCTGGCATACTTGGCCAGAATACCGCGGTTTTCTTTCGGCGCCGGTGCTGCCCATGCAGCCAGGCGCATATCCATCTCTTCCCGGGATATGTTGAGGCTGAGTTCTTTCTTTTCAGCATCGATCGTGATGCCATCACCATCCTGCACAATTGCAATCGGCCCGCCAACAGCGGCCTCCGGTGTAACATGACCAACAACAAAACCATGACTGCCGCCTGAAAAACGGCCGTCGGTGATCAAGGCGACATCTTTACCCATGCCCTTGCCCATGATCGCACCGGTCGGGCTGAGCATTTCCCGCATACCCGGACCACCTACAGGTCCTTCATGCCGGATCACGATAACATCGCCTTTAACCACGGTACCGTCGAGAATCGCGGCAAGCGCTGACTCTTCCGATTCAAACACACGCGCATTGCCGGTAAAACTCAATCCCTCCTTGCCCGATATTTTCGCCACTGCACCTGTTGGCGCCAGGTTGCCGTAGAGCACAACCAGGTGACTGTCTTTCTTGATTGGATTATCAAGCGGGCGCACGATGTCCTGTCCGGCGGGATACGGCTCCACATCGGCCAGGTTCTGTGCCATGGTATTGCCGGTCACCGTCATGCAGTCACCGTGCAGCAATCCCGCATCCAGCAGGGTTTTCATCAACGGCTGAATACCGCCGATAGCGATCAGCTCCGACATCAGGTACTTGCCGCTGGGCTTCACATCCGCCAGTACCGGCACTCTGGCGCCGATGCGAGTGAAATCATCCAGTTCGAGTTTGACGTCTGCGGTATGCGCCATCGCCAGCAGATGAAGTACTGCATTGGTGGATCCACCCAGGGCTATGACGACGGTGATCGCATTTTCAAAGGCTTCGCGTGTCATGATGTCGCGTGGCTTGATATCTTTCTTCACAAGCTCAAGCACCGCTTCGCCGGCACGATGGCAGTCGTTTTTCTTGTCATCGGAAACCGCTTCCTGCGCCGAGCTGCCTGGCAGGCTCATGCCCAGGGCTTCGATCGCCGATGCCATGGTGTTGGCGGTGTACATGCCGCCACAGGATCCCGGACCCGGTATCGCTGTCTGTTCGACCTCATGTAATTCTTCATCGCTTACCTTGCCGGCAGCGTGGCCCCCGACCGCTTCGAACACGGAGACTATGTCACGACGGTGCGCACCCGGCTTGATGGTACCGCCATAAACAAAGATACCGGGACGATTCAGTCGCGCCAGCGCCATCATGCAGCCCGGCATGTTCTTGTCGCAGCCGCCGATTGTCACCAGGCCGTCAAAACCCTGCGCCCCGGTGACGGTTTCAATCGAGTCGGCAATGACTTCACGCGACACCAGCGAATAACGCATTCCCGGCGTCCCCATGGAGATGCCATCCGATACCGTGATGGTGTTGAAGATCACGCTCTTGCCACCAGCACCATCGACACCCTCGCCGGCGTCTTCCGCCAGCTTGTTGATATGCATATTGCACGGCGTCACCATACTCCAGGTTGAAGCAATGCCGATTTGTGTTTTGTTGAAGTCCACATCTTCAAAGCCGACAGCATGCAGCATGGCTCGGCTTGGCGCCTGTGCGACACCGTCAACAATTACAGAAGAGAATTTACGTGTTTTATCGTTTGCCATCGAAACTTACCGGGGTAATATGCCACTACGCGCTGTTGGCGCGGAAAAGTGCGTATATTACAGCAACTTCAGGATTATTCAGAAATTCCTGCAACGCATGAATGTGCTACCATATTGAACTACAGTAAGTAATTGAAAAACAAAGAGATGCAATGACCCAGTCGGAGCACTCACACCATCAGGAGCATCAAGCTTGGACAAAACGCCTGACATGAGCGAACACGTCGAATGGTTCAGAAACTCGGCGCCGTATATCCACGCGCACAGGGGCAAAACCGTCGTTGTGTTATTCGGTGGTGAGGCCGTTGAAAACCAATGTTTTCATCATCTGATCAATGACATCGCCCTTCTCGGCAGCCTGGGTGTGCGCCTGGTACTGGTACATGGTGCGCGCCCACAAATTGAACGCCAGCTGGAAACGCTCGATATCAACTCCGAGTTCGCCGACGGCCTGCGCATAACAACGGCTGACGCGATGCCGGGCGTCGAGCAGGCTGCCGGCCAGGTGCGCATGATTATCGAGTCCAAGCTGTCCATGGGATTGCCGAACACACCCATGGCACACGCCTCTGTTCGCGTTGTTTCCGGAAACTTCGTCACTGCCCAGCCATACGGAGTCCGTGGCGGTGTCGATTACTGCCAGACCGGCAATGTCAGAAGCGTCGATGCCGAAGCCATCGAACAGCACCTGGACCAGGGCAACATGGTACTCGCCTCACCCATAGGCTATTCACCCACGGGTGAGATATTCAACCTGCGCGCCGAAGATGTCGCCACGGATATCGCGATTGCACTGCATGCAGACAAGCTGATTTTCGTCATGGAAACCATTGGTGTAGTTAATGGCGAAGGAGGCCTGCTGCGTCAACTCAACCTGCCGCAGGCTGAACAGTGGTTTAAAAACCACGGACAGGGCAACAAACAGATTAACGTGCAGGAAGTGCGCGACACACAATCGCACCTGGATAATGCCGCACACGCCTGCCGGGGCGGTGTTCGTCGAGTACACCTGGTCAGCCGCAATATCGATGGTTCATTATTACTCGAACTGTACACCCGCGATGGTGTCGGTACACTGGTGACCGCCGATAATTACGAAGGATTGCGCACGGCTACAATCGATGACATTGGCGGCATACTGGAACTGATTATGCCACTGGAACAACTGGGCGCACTGGTTAAACGCTCACGCGAACAGCTTGAGCTCGATATGCATAATTTCACCGTGATCGAACGTGACGGCATGATCATTGCGTGCGCAGCATTGTTCTGTTTCGAAGCTGAAAAAGCCTGTGAACTTGCATGTCTTGCCGTGCATCCGGACTACCAGCAACACGGCCGCGGCAATGAACTGATGCAGCATATCGAATGGCAGGCGCGTAAACAGCACATGGAAGAAATGTACACACTGACCACGCAAACCATGCACTGGTTTATCGAACGCGGATTCAGCGAGTCAAGCCCGGAAGACTTGCCGATGAAAAAGAAAGAACTGTATAACTATCAGCGTAAATCAAAAGTGTTGCGTAAACACATCGGCTAGCCAAGCAATCATGTCTGTTACACAAAGCACAATCGAAGAGACTGTACACATCGCCTTGCGTGAAGATGTTGGTGATGGCGATATCACGGCAGAACTGATACCCATCGACGCCGTATCGCTTGCCAATGTGATCAGCCGCGAAGAATGTGTATTCTGCGGCATGGACTGGTTTGAAGAGGTCTTCAGACAAATCGATGACGAAGTATTTATCGAATGGCATGTACAGGATGGCGACAGCGTTGCAGCCGGCGAAACCATCTGCAGTCTCAGCGGATCTTCCCGCTCGCTGTTGACCGGCGAACGTACCGCACTGAATTTCATACAAACCCTGTCGGCGACTTCAACCCTGGCATCCAGCTATGCCCGGGCGGTTGCAGGAACAGGCGCGGCTGTACTCGATACACGCAAAACCATCCCCGGCTTACGCGCTGCACAGAAATATGCAGTTAGCTGCGGCGGTTGCCAGAACCACCGCATGGGACTGTTCGATGCCATCCTGATCAAGGAAAATCACTTGCTGGCAGCCGGCAGCATACAGAAAGCCGTTGATGAAGCCAGGTTCCACAGTCCCGGTTACCCCGTTGAAGTCGAAGTTGAAAACCTGACACAGCTTGAGCAGGCGATCGCCGCAGGCGTTGACCGCATCCTGCTGGATAATTTCACCACCGAACAAATCCGCGAAGCAGTCAAACTCAGCAATGGCCGAACCCCACTGGAAGCCTCCGGCGGCATTACCCTGGAAAACATTCGCGAATACGCCGAGACCGGCGTTGATTACATCTCTACCGGCTCATTAACCAAGGACATTACTGCCATCGACCTGTCGATGCGCTTTTCCATGTAATCATCTATGCCATGCACCGGATATTAATCGGTTACAGATTGCTTCTACTCAGCCTGGTTTTAGCCACGGGCAGTCTTCTTACCGTGCTGTTCCAGCGCGGCACAATGCCACCGCAAGGGATCCAGAGCCTGATAACACGTTGGTGGCACCGCAGCATTACAAAAAGCCTCGGCATACCGGTACGTGTCTATGGCACGCCCAGGAAAGAAGCGACCCTGTTTGTCAGCAATCACGTATCGTCATTTGACATCGCGGCCCTGGGCAGCGTGCTGCCGGTGCACTTTCTATCCAAGGCAGAACTTCAACACTGGCCCATACTGGGCTGGCTGGCGACACGCGCCGGCACACTGTATATACAACGCGGTGGTAGAGAAGCTGCTGCTGATGCAAACAGGGCAATTACTGAAGCCCTGTCGATGAATCACAACGTCATGCTTTTCCCGGAAGGCACCACCACAGACGGCAATGTAAAAAGATTTCACAGCCGCCTGATGCAGAGCGCTGTTGACAGCGAGGTGTATATACAACCCGTCGCAATTCGCTATCCGGACCCGGGCGGCAGGAAGGCGCATCCTTATGTCCACTATGTCGATGGCATGTCATTTATGGATTTAAGCAAGCGTATTCTTACAGCCAAAAATCTGGAAGTAGAAATACATTTTCTGGACGCGGTGTGCGCAAAAGATAAAAGCCGGGATGATCTGGCTCGTTATGCCGAGAATGAGGTTCGCAATAAGCTGGAAAGCTTGTATTCGACAACCGGCATCTGAGTGTTATATGCCTGTGCTGCATGTATTCGTTAACTTGTTGCTGGCATCCACTTATGGAATTCTTATATCACCGCAGAGGCGCTGAGGCGCAGAGATATGTCCGGTGATGTTTACGACCTGATAACCTGTCGCCAGCAACGCTTCACTTATGCTGGCCTACGTTTTTTCTTCCGTGTAATAAACGGCCCCTGCTCTGCGTCTCTGCGCCTCTGCGGTTAATAAACCATGTCATGTTATGGATGGTCGCTTCCATCTGGCCATCAGCTCCTAGAATCTGGCGCTTGTGATCCGTGTCAGAAAAAAGCCCAGGGCTGCGGCAACGACGATGGCAGGACCTGCAGGCAGGTCCTGGTAGAAAGAAGCGCCCAGCCCAAGCACGACTGCAGCCACGGCCATCATGCCGGACAATAAAACCATCTGTACCGGCGTGCTTGAAAATGCACGTGCACTTGCTGCCGGGATTATCAGCAGCGCCGTTACCAGCAGAATTCCCACCACTTTGATCGCGGCCGCGATGACCATCGCAAGCAGCAGCATGAACACAAAGCGCACCATAGAAACATTGACACCATCGGTGCGCGCCATATCTTCATTGACAGAAATGGATATCAATGCCCGCCACAGCCACGCAAATACCGACAATATAAAAATCGTACCGATATACATCCACACAATCTCGGTTTGATTTACCGCGAGAATGTCACCAAACAGATAGGCCATCAGATCGATGCCCGGTACGCGCGCCTGAATGATTGAGAACACGATCAGGCCGAGCGCCAGTGCGCTGTGCGACAGTATCCCCAGTATTGTATCTGCTGACAGCTCCCTTCTTTGTTCCAGCCAGAACAGCAAGGCCGCCAGCACCACGCCGATAAACACAACCCCAAGGATTGGCATCAATTGAGCGGACACCGCGAGGGCCACGCCCAGCAAAGCAGAATGCGCCAGCGTATCGCCAAAATAAGCCATGCGTCGCCACACCACGACGCACCCCAGCGGCCCGGCAACCATCGCCAGCGCAACCCCTGCCAGCAGCGCATTGATAATGAAGTCATCGATCATTCGAGCCTGCCTCATGTTGCCCCGGCTCACTGTCACCGGCCAGCGGAATCACGTTACCGTGCGCATCATGCGTATGATCATGATGGTGTGAATAAGGTGCCAGCCCTTCCATTGCCTGGCCGAAGATTTTCAGGTACTCGGGGTGTGCGCTGACATCATCAGGGTGACCGGTACAGCAGATATGTGTATTCAGGCAAATCACCCGGTCAGTTGATGCCATCACCAGGTGCAGGTCATGCGAGACCATCAACACGCCGCAGCCATGCCGGTCCCGTACATGCTTGATTGTCCTGTAGAGCGCCTGTTGTCCGATAATATCTATACCCTGCGCCGGCTCATCCAGCACCAGCACATCCGGCCGGTTCAATAATGCACGCGCCAGCAGTACGCGTTGAAATTCACCGCCCGACAAACGCTGTACCGGCGATGTCAGCAGATGCGCCATCTGTACTTCTTCGAGCACAACGACCAACTGCTGATTATCAAAGCGGCCGGCTGTCAGCAGGAAATCACGAACCCGCAAGGGCAACACCGGGTCGATATGCAGTTTTTGCGGGACATAACCGATTTTTATCTCCGGCTTGCGGTAGATTTCGCCAAGCGTCGCTTTTTTAAGCCCGAGCAGTATGCGCACCAGGCTGGTTTTTCCTGCACCGTTGGGCCCGATCAGGGTGACGGTCTCGCCCCCATGCAACTTCAACGATACCGCATCGAGAACCTGGTGACCCCTGATCGTATAGCCCAGGTTTTCAGCCGATATCAGCACTTCATTGCCAGTGTCACTGTTCATGTAACTGCCTGCAACGGCTACACAGGCCGGTGAGTTCAACGGATGCATGCTCGATTGCAAAATCAAACTGCCCGGCCTGGCGCCTGAGCTGATCGATTACGCCACCGGTATGCACTTCCTGGGTATGTCCACACTGGCTGCACACCAGGAATACTGCTGCGTGTGGTTGCTGCGGATGCGCACAGGCCAGGTAGGTATTATTGGTTGCCAGGCGGTGCACCAGGCCCTGCTCGAGCAAAAAATCGAGCGCACGGTAAACCGTTGGTGGCGCCGCCGAACGCCCGGACTCGCGCAGCTCGTCCAGCAAATGGTAGGCGCCCACGGGCTGTTCGGCTTTGCAGACCAGCTCCAGCACCTGCTTGCGCAGCCTGGTAAAGCGCAGATTGCGCTTGTCGCAAAGCTCCGTCGCCTGGTCGATTAAGCGTGTAACCTGCTCAGAGGAAGGCAGGGTGCAACTGGTCATATCGGAGTGTGGACACTGCTCTGTCATAGTCGCGCTACCCGGGTAACACATCGTTCGTGTAAAATAATGTTATATTATAACATAACGAATCTACGACATATTTACAGCCATGCGCAGTCGACTCATTCTTACCCTGTTGCTGATACTGACCATGCCGCTGCAGGCGCAAGCCTCAGCAGAAGCATTCAGCGTCGCCGTCACTGTTAAACCGCTACACTCACTGGTTGCCGGCGTCATGCAAGGCGTTGCCGAGCCCGCACTGGTCATGGGCACCAGCGCATCCCCGCACCATTACACCCTGCGACCCTCGGAACGCCGCGCCCTCGCCAATGCATCGTTGATCTTCTGGATCGGCCCGGAACTTGAAAGCTTCATGCCGCGCATATTGGACAGTCTGGAAACCTCGAGCAGGAACGTCGCCCTGATAAAAGCAAAAGGCCTGCTTCGTTTACCCGCCAGAACGGCACATCATCATGCCGCGGACGAATCACATATCGACCCGCATATCTGGCTGTCTCCGCAAAACGCGCACGCCCTGGTCGATGCCATTGCCGCTGAACTCAGCCGCCTTGATACGGCCCATGCACACATCTATGCTGACAACAGCAGGCGTCTGCACCAGCGCATTCGTGAAAGCGATGGCCAGATACGCCACCAGCTGGCAGGCAAGACATCCGCTTTTATCAGCTACCATGACGCCTATCAGTATTTTGAACAGGCCTATGGCCTGAACAATGCCGGCTTTGTCAGCAGCGGCGATGAAATCAGCCCCAGTGCAAAATATGTGCATGAATTACGCGACAAAATCCAGAAACAGCAATTACACTGCCTGTTTTATGAAGCGCCCAGCCGCCCTGCCCTGGTCGATACGTTGACACGTGGTCTGGCGGTCGAGGCACTGGAACTGGATGCGATGGGTGCCCGGCTTGAACCCGGCGAAGATACCTGGTTTGAAATCATCCACAATTTGGCCGGGGCCTACAATTCCTGCCTGTAAACTTGCTAGAATCTGCAGCATCACAGTCATGAAAACTCGGGACTTCAACACATCAAGTGGGCAAAAATTCAAATGATTGCCACAGAGAACACAGAGGCTCTAGCCGAAAATAACGCGAATACTTTTATTAAAGCTACAATTCTCGTAGGGTGGATTAGGCGAAAGCCGTAATCCACCAGAATGCATTAACCGCGTGGTGCAATACGCTTCGCTATTGCACCCTACGTCGTCGGAGTCATGTTATAAGGCTCGAACCGCTGGATGCCAGCAAGAAGCAGGACCTTTGTCCACAGATAAACGCAGATGAACACGGATGAAAGCGTTCTTAAGTTTCTAACTATCTGTGGACGTTGTTTTAAACATTTGCGTTCATTTGCTGGGGCCGTGTAGCGGCAGGCGGACATATATTCCCTGTGTGGTCAGGGTGTTATCATGGCTCTACCCACTGTATCTGGGGTAGACCTAAAATTCTACATGGATATTTCGCCACCATGGTTCACCAGCAACAACTCAGGATTTCCACGCGAGGACGCGGTACTTTTGATATCAGCCGGCAAGTTGATGAAGTCATTCATGACTCCGGCGTAAAACAGGGCATCTGCCAGGTGTTCATTCACCACACCAGCGCCTCATTGATATTGTGCGAGAATGCAGACCCGACAGTACGCACTGACCTTGAAACATTCATGAAAAAGATAGCCCCTGATGGTGACAGCATGTTTCGGCACATCGACGAAGGTCCGGACGATATGCCGGCGCACGTGCGCACCGTGCTCACACAAAGCTCGTTGTCCATTCCCGTCGATAACGGTAAAGATACGCTTGGCACCTGGCAGGGCATCTATTTATGGGAGCACCGTACACATCCGCATACGCGCAAGATTACCGTTACTGTGATGGGTGAATAATGGTATACCAGGACACCCTGCAACTTGCTGATCACGGCGAGGGCGCATATGAAATCACCGACCTGATTGCGGACTTCATCAAGGAATCAAAAATTCGAATCGGTACCTGCCAGTTATTTATTCACAGCAGCAGCGCATCATTGTTAATCGGCGATACTGCTGATGAGGCGACGAAAAACGAAACGGCCGCATTCATGGCACAGCTTGCGCCCAGCAGTGACAACATCGATAACAAAATCAATGCAAGCATGGACGCCATCCCCGAAGCAATGCGCTATGCAGTAGCACAGACCAGCCTCAGCATACCGGTCAGCAATGGTCGGCCGGGTATCGGCGTATGGCAGGGAATTTTTTTATGGGAGCAAAGCAAGCACGCAGCCGAACGTAAATTGACGATTACGGTAACGGGTGAATAAATCAGTTTTACCGCAGAGGCGCAGAGACGCTGAGAAAAGATTTACTGTCATTCAGTTCAAAAGGAGAGACTCCCTGTCTTCTTGGTGAAACTCATTTTTTCAGTTGATATCTAAATATATAGCTTCTCTGCGCCTCTGCGGTGAACATCTTTCTTCCAAACCCCACTCCTGGGGAACAGCCTGGATGATATGCAATGGACTCCGGGGCGGGAATGTAAATATGCTTGACAATTGTTGATTATAATTACATGGCCGGTTATTGTTCCAATACACGTAAACTGAGAGAGATCCAATGAGGCAACGGGTATTTATTACAATTGTTCTGATTTCATTGTCCGGCTGTTCTGATATCAGAACAGAGTCATCTGATGTGGCTCATGTGGACTATGTCAACAGGGTTTACTACGTGGCGCAGCAATCGGCCAAAAGTGCCGGCTGCTACGACTTCGAAGAAGCATCCACTGAACGAGAAACATGCCTGAATAAAGAAATTGACAATTCGATACAGGCCAGAAGTAAAAGTCAATTTAACAATTCGATGAAAATCGTCAATCAGCTGGAGGATGAGGGTAAACTGGCAAAGACCGACGACGGCATGAGCTGGTATTTTATTACTGACATCAAACCTGATTAGCAGTAGTTCAGGCTTGATCTGACAGTTGTTGTCGATTTTCGCATAAGCGTAAAACCAGCCTGTATTAAAGGTTTAACATATTGACTCTCGCAGAGGCGCGGAGAGTACACAGGTACAAGGGACGAGTAACGAGGGACAAGGAAAAACAAAGACGATATTAGCCCCTTCTCCTTCCGGGAGAGAGCTGAGGTGAGGGAGGATCGGTACGTCGCCTGAATAAAATGAAACGCGAAAAACCCATGACATGCCTCGGATACTGCGATGCTGCATCCGGGCTACAAACAACAACTATTCCTCTGCGGTCTCTGCGCCTCTGCGAGAGTAAATATCTTTAGCCTTTTCTATATTGCCAACCCTGGCTGTACTGGCAAAAAATCATAGTCTGACTTCGGGATAACATGATACTGTCTGTCAGATTAAATCCTGAGTATTACACCTGATTAAACGGCATTCCTTAGCTCACCTGCCTTGAAGGCTTCAATATTCAGCGCGATTTCATCCAGCAATCTCTGACGTGATTCACGACTTGCCCACGCAGTATGCGGCGTGATGATCAGGTTCGGCAAGTCAGCTTTCAGTAATGGATAGCCGGGAGGTGGCGGTTCTTTTTCCAGCACATCAAGCCCTGCGCCGGCAATCTGTTGTGCTTTTAATGATTCGAGCAGTGCATACTCATCGACGAGGCCTCCACGCGCCGTATTGATCAATACGGCATCCTTTTTCATCAGCGCCAGTTCATCCGCGCCAATCATTCCCCGAGTTTCTTCAGTCAAGGGACAATGTAGTGACAGCACATCAACCTGGGGCAACAGATCATGCAAGGCACAACGACCTGGCCGCTGATCTTCGCTGTTACGCTTAGCCAGCACCACCTTCATACCGAAAGCTTCGGCAACTTTTGCCACTGCCCTGCCCAGGTGGCCGTAACCGACAATACCGATGGTTTTGCCTTCAAGCTCGCGAATCGGGTAATCCAGCAGACAGAAGAAGTTACTCTTACTCCAGGCGCCCTGTTTAACCGCACAGGTGTATTCATTGAAACGCGTGGTGAGCGCGAGCAGCAGGGTAAAAACATGCTGCACGACTGAAGGCGTGGCATAGCCATGCACGTTGCACACAGCTATGTTATTTCTGGCTGCTGCTTCAAGATCTATGTTGTTGGTGCCGGTTGCAGCAATGCAGACCAGCTTCAGGTTTCCAGCCCTGGTAAGATGATCGTCAGCCAGCATTACTTTATTGCTGACGACGACATCGGCACTGACCAGCGCTTCATTCAGTTCGCTCTCTTTGACCAGGCCATGCCACTGCCAGCTATCAACCACGGCGTTCAGTTTAGACAAATCGAGGTCATCCCGGTCGATCGAGTCGAGATCGAGAAATACCGCAGATCGGATACCGGGATCAGACATTCGATAAACCGCTATCCAGCGGGCTCCATTTCAAAATCTGATTTTGCCGCATTGCACTCGGGACATTCCCAGTCATCAGGTACATCCTCCCAAGCGGTACCTGCAGCAATGCCGTGGTCAGGGTCGCCCAGCTCTTCATCGTAGACATAACCACACACAATACAGACCCATTTTTTGTATGCCATTTGCATTTCCCATTGTTTGAAAGATGCGTTATTGTACACATCAAAATAATCTATAAAACACCGGGAGGCCTGATAATTCCATATCAGCCCCGAATAATAGATTCGACAACTATAAAAAGACGCTTGCGAACGCTGAATTCAGGAATAAACTGTAACCCGTGACTGAATCTCAAACACCTGTAATACTCTGCTTCTCCGGTCTCGACCCGTCGGGCGGAGCCGGCATCCTTGCCGATATCGAAGCCATCAGCAGCCAGGGCGCGCTGTGTGCACCCATCATCACAGCAGCAACGGTGCAGGACACACAGGACGTTATGTCATTTTCACCCATGCCAGCGGACCTGCTCATTGAACAGGCCAGGGCCGTACTGGAAGACATGCCGGTCAGCGTGATAAAAATCGGCATGGTCGGCAGCACGGAAATCGCCGAAGCCATCCACAGTATCCTTGTTGATTATCCTGCAATCAAGGTTGTTTACGACCCGGTTTTCAGTACCGAAAAGGACGGCGCCCTGAGTACACCGGGTCTGGTTGAAAGCGCACGTGTTCTGTTGCTGCCCCTGACCACCGTGCTTACACCCAATATATTTGAAGCGCATGTGCTTGCACCCGGGTCGGATACACCTTCCGCTGCGGCTGTATCCATACTGGAAACCAGTTGCCAGTATGTACTGCTGACGGGTACGCATGGCAAGACATCAGACGTGGTTCATACGCTGTTCTGCAACCATCATGAATGTAAGCGTTACCATTACGAAAGGCTGCCCCATAAATACCATGGCTCAGGCTGCACGCTTGCATCCAGCCTGGCCGCAATACTGGCCACTGAACCTGACATCGAGGCTGCCGTCCACCGGGCACTCGACTACACGCATAAAACCCTGGTTCATGGCAAGCGCATTGGCATGGGTCAGTACCACCCGAACCGCTTTTTCTGGACAAAGCAAGAATACAAGTGAGCCCTGCAAAACTGCGTGGTCTGTATGCGATCACCGATGAAACACTGATCCCCGAATCCGCATTTGTTGCAAGCATAGAACAGGCTCTGCGCGGGGGCGCCGCCATTATCCAGTACCGCGACAAATCCGGCAACGAAGCCAAACGACTCGAACAGGCTTCAGCACTACGCAGCTTATGTGGTGAATACAATGCCTGCCTGATCATTAATGATGATATAAGACTGGCGGTAGCTGTTGATGCGAATGGCGTGCATCTTGGTGAAGAAGATGCATCAATCGAACAAGCCAGGCTGATGCTGGGCGATAGCGCCATTATTGGCGTGTCCTGTTACAACCAGCTGCAACGAGCAAGTGAAGCCCAGGCTGCGGGTGCTGATTATGTCGCTTTCGGCGCTGTATTTACCTCACCCACCAAGCCGAGTGCGCGCCCGGCGAGCTGCGAGCTGATTCGCGAAGCAAAATCTCAGCTCGAAATACCCGTTTGTGCGATTGGCGGGATCGACAAGTCAAACGTAGCGCAGGTCATCGATGCCGGTGCCGACATGACGGCCCTGATCAGCGGCCTGTTTTCTGAAGCAGATATTGGTCTCACTGCAGAACACATTTCGGGACTATTCGATTAATACTGGTACAATCCGACTCACCACACTATACCTGCTCGACGCGAAATGAACGTAAAGGCCAGCCAGATATTCGAAACATTTCACGCCCGAGGCATCCTCGAAGCCTTGAACGGGCCCGACACTGACATTACCGGCATTGCCCCTGTTGAGAACAGCGGTCCGGGTTCATTGATATTCGTCGACAGCCCCGAGTTTGTTGAGCAGGCGATCGAGTCCAGTCCGGCAGCCATTGTTACCCATGCAAAACTGGCCGAGCATTTTTCATCTTTAACTTCCACTGCAATCCTGACCAGTAAAAACACGCGTCTCGCACAGGCTTTGATACGCCAGGCCTATGCAGATTATGATCACCGCGACACCGGCTGGCCTGCAATCCATCCCTCTGCCACCATTCATGAAACCGCAAGTATCGCTGACGATGCCATTATCGGGCCGGGCGTTGTTATCGGGCGCAACGTAAAGATCGGCAGCGGCAGCATCATCAAGGCCAATAGCGTGCTGGAACAGGATGCCGTGGTCGGTGAAGAATGCATCCTGTACCCGAATGTGGTTGTTTCATATGCCTGCGAACTGGGCAATCGAGTTATTCTGAAATCCGGCTGCGTGATCGGCATGGAAGGCTTCGGTTTTGCGCAAGACGAAAATGGCAGAAGTTACCGCATCCCGCAAACAGGTAAAGTTGTGATCGAGGATGATGTACTCATGGGGTCACAGTGTAATGTCGATCGTGCCGCCTGGGGTGAAACCCGAATCCGTGCCGGTTGCAAGTTCGATGCCCTGTGCCATATCGCGCACAATGCCGACATTGGCGAAAACTGCATTATTGTCGCGCAAACCGGCATCGCCGGTTCCAGCACACTCGGTAAACGTGTTATTGTTAGCGGCCAAAGCGCGATTACCGATCACGTAACGATCACTGACGATGTCACCCTGGTTCAACGCGCCGGTGTTATCAACAATATCGATGAGCCCGGCGTGTATGCAGGCACACCGGTCCAGCCGGTTAAAGACTATTTCAGAAACTCGGCGGTTGCGCACAAGCTGGTCGAGCTGCGCAAGCAGGTGCGCCAGCTGGAAAAACAGGTAGCCGACCTGATAAAAGAATAATAAAAATAATAAGGCCAATAACAATGAAGATGCCAGCCAGAAGTCTGCTGTACGTTGCATTAACAGCACTTGGTGGAGTACACCCCGCTTACAGCGACACTGCCATCATACGAACCGTCGAATCAAAGAGCTACAATGATGTGCTGCAGCTATTTAATGAAATCGGCTATACCGCAGAACAATGGCAGGCAGGCATCCGTGAAGTTCCCCGTATCGAAATCACCAGCATCCCGCAACGCTGGCAGGAAGTCACCCGGACCATTCCCGTCAGCGACAAGAAAAATATATTTTTCCGTTTGACCGGCTCCGGCATACTGCAGGCCAACGAAAAAATCCTCAGTGAAAGAGAACACCTGCTGAATGCCATCAATAAAAAAGACATCCAGGAGAACGAGTGGCTTGCCTCACTGGGCGTGAAGTACAAGGTCATCAAACAGGAATCCGACAAACTGGACAACGCGGCGATGATCGAACTCAAGAAACGTGTCGACATCGTGCCGCCATCACTGGCACTGGCACAGGCGGCGGAAGAAAGCGGCTGGGGCACATCGCGTTTTGCCATCCAGGGTAATTCGTTGTTTGGGCAATGGGACTTCAGCGGCAAAGGCATAAAACCCAAAGAGCAACGTTCTGAGCTCGGTAATTACGGCATCGCCGCCTTCGAATCACCACAGGACTCCATTGAAGCCTACATGCTCAACCTGAACACCCACCGTGCCTACGAACGTATGCGCCAGAAACGTGCCGTGTTCCGCCAGCAGAACAAGGAGCCCACCGGCTGGGACCTGGCAAAGACGCTGGATAAATATTCAGAACGCGGCAACGACTATGTCAAGAGCCTGCACGCCATCATGAGCTACAACAAGCTGAATGACGCCGACCAGGCGCACCTGTGGGACAAGGGCAAGATTGTGGTATCGCCGGCACCCTGACTTCGCTGCGCGAAGAGGTGTCAGTGACGAGGTACGAGGTACGAGTAAAATCATAAATCACCAAGCGCAAGGTGGATCAGGCGTTAGCCGTAATCCACCATTATGAGATTCGAGCCGGTGCAATACGCTTTGCTATTGCACCCTACCAGGGCATTGTGGCTTACTCTCGCCACTTGTACCTCGTACCTCGTTACTCTGCGTAGC
>CALLCZ010000083.1 GCA_937998645.1 uncultured Gammaproteobacteria bacterium | reverse complement strand
GTGTTCTCTGTGGCCATGTAGTGATCATTTGGATTTTTACCCACTTGATTTGGTAAAGTCCGAAATTAAAGAGATGTGATGATATATCGCATCTATTCGAGCCAGTAATTAAGTTAATCTTAATATTCAGATTTAATGTTGAACATGATAAATTGATTGTGTTCTGTAAACACCCTGACTAATATACGGTTTCTTGTTAAAAAAATGAAGTATGGAGCTGTAATGGCAGAACGTGAAACCGGTACGGTTAAGTGGTTTAACAATGCCAAAGGATTTGGTTTTATTGAAAGAAAAGACGGGGAAGACGTTTTTGTTCACTACAATCAAATTCGTGGTGATGGCTATCGCTCTTTGAGTGATGGGCAGCAAGTTGAATTCAGTGTTACAAAAACTGATAAAGGCTTTCAAGCTGAGGATGTAGATCCAGCTTAACGCACCCGTTAGGGTGTTTGTTATACTGCCGACCTCTAGTGTCTGAATCAGCGGCTGACATATCAATGTCAGTTTGCCTGCGCGCGTGTAATCATGTCTTCTGCATGTGCAAGCGACTGTTCCGTTATTTCAACTCCACTTAGCATGCGTGCAATTTCTTCTATGCGTTCATTATTGTTAAGCGGGTATACGTTCGTTTGTGTTTGTTTCCTGGCTGATTTCTTCTGTACGCGCAAGTGCTGATGAGCCTGTGAAGCAACTTGCGGCAAATGGGTAATGCATATCACCTGATTCGTTTTTCCAAGTAGCCGCAACTGTTTACCAACGATTTCTGCTATGCCGCCACCAACACCGCTGTCGACTTCATCGAATATCATGGTAGGAATTCTGCACTGCGCAGCCGTAATCATCTGAATTGCCAGGCTTATCCTGGCAAGTTCGCCGCCTGAAGCAACGCGAGCCAGTGATTTGCAGGCCTGTCCCGCATTGGCGCTGACAGTAAATTCAATTTTATCGATACCGTGAAAGACAGGCGTATTGCCCTTGCTGCTGACTTCGATCAGGAACTGGCCGCCTTTCATGCCCAGGGTCTGCATTGCCTCGGTGATAGCCTTGTTGAGTTTGTCCGCGGCCTGCTTGCGGCTGGCACTTAATTTCAGTGCGGCTGCTGTATAGTTCTTTTCGAGTTCGCTATATTGTTTACGCAGCTCGTCCAGTGTTTCATCTGCGTGCGTGATGTCATTGAGTTCACTGGCAAGCTGTTCGTGTATCGCCGGCAGCTCATCGGGCTCGACACGGTGTTTTCTTGCCAGGTCCAGAATGCTCTGTATGCGTTGCTCAATCGTGGCAAGTTCTGCAGGGTCGAGTTCAACATCATCAACGCTGTTGCGCAGGTGTGAAACGCATTCCTCGAGTTGCACATTGGCTTCCTGCATCATGTCGATGGCAGGTTGTATGTCACTGTCTATTTCGGCAATTTCCGTCAACGCGGAAATATGATGGGACAGTCGTGACAGTGTGTTTGAATCTTCGTCCGAATACAGGTCGTTAATTGCCTGGTACAGGGTCGTCGTTATCTTCTCGGCATTTGCCATGCGCGAGTGCTTTTCATTGAGCGCGGCATATTCGTCTTCGGACAATGACAGCGCATCCAGTTCCTGTGTCTGAAAGCGAAGCAAGTCGATACGGTTATCACGGTCGCTGGTGTCCTGCTCAAGCTGCTTGAGGCTGTGTTCAGTCTGTTTCAGTTCTTCGAAATTTTTCCACACAGCATCGAGCAGTGCCTGATGGTTTGCATAGTCATCAAGCAGCTGTCTTTGTGCGGCGCTTTTCATCAGGGACTGGTGTTCGTGTTGGCCGTGGATATCGATTAGCTGTTCACCAAGTTCGCGCAGGGTCTGTACGTTTACGGGTGTGCCGTTGATAAAAGCGCGCGAGCGCCCATCTCTTGAAACGCGTCTGCGCAATATGCATTCATCATCATCGTCCAGTCCCTGTGTACTGAGCCAGCCTGCTGCGGCCGGGATGTTGCGCGTATCGAAACCTGCGGTTATATCTGCGTGGTCACTTGACTGCTTGATGCTGCCGCTATCCGCACGGTCTCCAAGCACCAGTCCCAGCGCACCGAGCAATATAGATTTGCCGGCGCCTGTTTCACCCGTTAGCGCAGTCATGCCATTGGCAAACTCGAGTTCCAGTTCATCGATGATTGCATAATTTTTGATGGTCAGGCTGGTAAGCATTATTCAGTGACAGTAATTGTCTGGCGGTTAAGATTTTGCATCTTGTTGAAGCTGATAAAGTATATCCAGCGCTTCCCTGGGTGTGAGATTATCCAGCGACATTTCTTTTAAACGATCGATAACCGGGTGCTCACGGTTGGAAAACATTTCCAGCTGGCCGCTGTCCTGATGCAGCTCAACGGAGTGCTGCTCGAGTTCGACAAGTTTCTTGCGCGCCAATGCGATTGCACTTGTTGGCACTCCGGCCAGTTGTGCAACCTGCAAGCCATAACTTTGATTGGCAGGGCCGGGCTTTACGTTGTGCAGGAATACGATTTTGTCGCCATGTTCAACGGCGTCGATATGCACATTGGTAATGCCGGCCATTTCATCGGGCAGGGCGGTCAATTCAAAATAATGTGTGGCGAACAGGGTGTAGGATTTGTTGTTCACCGCCATGTGGTGTGCACAGGCCCATGCCAGCGAAAGGCCGTCGAAGGTGCTGGTGCCGCGGCCGATTTCATCCATCAGCACCAGGCTGTCTGCAGTAGCATTATTGAGGATATTTGCCGCTTCTGTCATCTCGACCATAAAGGTTGAACGGCCGCTGGCTAGATCGTCGGCGGCGCCGATGCGAGTAAAGATTCTGTCGATCGGGCCGATGCGCGCACTATCAGCAGGTACATAGCTGCCGATGTATGCGAGTAATACGATCAACGCGGTCTGTCTCATGTAGGTCGACTTACCACCCATGTTTGGCCCGGTGATGATATTCATGCGTTTTTTGTCACTGAGCATAGTGTCGTTCGGTATGAAGGGCTCATCACGAACCTGTTCGACGACAACGTGGCGGCCTGCCTTGATCATAATGCCGGGTTCCGCGGTCAGTTCCGGGCAAGAGTAATTCAATGTTTCTGCGCGTTCTGCCAGATTGCACAGGCAGTCCAGTTCGGACAGTCCTCGCGCGCAAGCCTGTAGCTCGACCAGTGATTTCAGTAACTTGTCCAGCAGCTCATCATAGAGGGATTTTTCCAGTGCCAGTGCACGCTCGCGGGCACTGAGTACCTTGTCTTCATATTCCTTGAGTTCTTCGGTAATAAAGCGTTCGGCATTTTTCAGGGTCTGGCGGCGAACATAGTCTTGCGGAACCTGGTCGGATTGCAGACGGCTGATTTCAATGTAATAGCCGTGCACCCTGTTATAACTGACCTTGAGTGTTTTTATTCCGCTGCGCTCGCGTTCACGCTGTTCAATCTGTACCAGGAAATCATCTGCGTTTTTGCCAAGTGCGCGCAGCTCGTCGAGCTCGGCGTTATATCCCTGGGCAATCACACCGCCATCGCGAAGCACAACGGGCGGGTTGTCCTTGATCGCGGCATCCAGCAGCCCTGCGATATCGGGATGTTCACCGATGTCTCTGGCCAGGCTTAACAGCAGGGGTGAATGGCATTGTTGCAGGCTTTGCTGAATTTCGGGTAAGGCCCTGATCGATAATTTCAGGGTATCGAGATCTCTCGGCCGTGCAGATTTAAGTGCCACCCGGCTCATGATGCGTTCGATATCGCCAATGGACAGCAGTTGCTGGCGAATATCGATGAAGTATCCCGAGTCGAGTAATTCGGCGATGCATTGATGCCTGGCCTGCAGTAAATCAGCATTACGTAGCGGGCTGTGTAACCAGCGTCTCAGGCAGCGGCTGCCCATCGACGTGACCGTGTTGTCGATGACCGAGGTCAGCGTATTTTCAGTGCCGCCCGAGAGGTTGAATTCGATTTCGAGGTTGCGGCGGCTGGTGGCATCGAGCAGTACCGCGTCGTCTGTGCTTTCAACGCGCAATGTCGTGATGTGCGGCAGTGCGGAGCGCTGGGTGTCGCGCACATATTGCAGCAGGCAGCCGGCGGCCATGATGGCATTCGTCATGCCCTCACAGCCAAAGCCACTGAGGTCGCGGGTGCCGAATTGCTCATTCAGCATGCGTTGTGCGCTATCGACTTCATACCACCATGGCGGTTGTCTGCGTACAGTGTTTTTAGCCGAGGATTTTTCCAGGAATTCCAGTAACACATCATCTTCAGAGAGCAGCAATTCGGCAGGCTGCAAGCGTTCGATTTCTGCATGCAGGGTTTCAACCGAATTGAGTTCCATCAGGCTGAAGCGTCCGGAAGTAATGTCAAGAATCGCAATGCCTATGTGTTCGTTACCCGAGCAGGCTGCCAGCAGCAGGTTATCCTTGCGTTCATCGAGCATGGCTTCGTCGGTGACGGTGCCAGGGGTGACAATGCGAAGTACTTCACGTTCGACCGGGCCCTTGCTCAGCGCCGGGTCGCTGGTCTGTTCGCAAATGGCAATGGACTCGCCCAGCCTGACCAGGCGTGAAAGATAGTTTTCGGCAGCATGGTGTGGAACACCCGCCATCGGAATCGGCTGTCCGGCAGACTGACCCCTGGCAGTGAGGGTGATGTCGAGCAGCTTTGCCGCCTTGCGGGCATCATCGAAAAACAGCTCGTAAAAATCACCCATACGATAGAACAGTAAGGTATCAGGGTGATCCGCCTTGATGCGCAGATACTGCTGCATCATCGGCGTATGCCTTGATTTGGCTTCGACTGGTTCGGGTGTTTTTTCGCCCATTGCTCGCTTCATGGAATAAGTGGCCATAGTGTACTAGAACTAATTGGCGTGACATAGTCATGTCATCTAAAGTAAGCGCTAAATTTATAGATATATTTATCCGGGGATTTGAATGGATACGACTGAACAGGCCGTGCACGAACTGGCTAAAAGGCTGGGTGCGCGTATGTTGATGAAGGGCTTGAAGCTGGCGACGGCAGAATCGTGCACCGGCGGCTGGATTGCCAAGGTGCTGACCGATATTGCCGGAAGCTCTGACTGGTTTGATTCTGCCATTGTCAGCTACAGCAACGAAGCCAAGAAGCACTTCCTCAAAGTGCCTGATGGCATCCTGCTTGACCACGGGGCGGTAAGTGAAAATACCGTGCTGGCCATGCAGCAGGGCATCTTCATGGAAACCGGCGCCGATGCGGGCATCAGTGTCAGCGGTATCGCCGGACCGGGTGGCGGCAGCGAGGAAAAACCGGTGGGCACGGTATGGATCGCCGTGAGCCTGCGCGAGCAGATGGTACATACGCAGAAATTTCTCTTCGAAGGTGACAGAAATCAGGTGCGATTACAGGCAGTAGAAGCCGCGCTCAGCTCGCTGCTGGAACTGGTTGAACGTGGCTGAAAAACAAAGACGCAGGCGCCTGTTTCTGGCATTGTGGCCGGACGATATTACCCGCAAGAAACTCGCCGACATTCAGAAAAAGCTCGGTAACAACGAAAGGCTGAAGACAGCCAGGCCTGTCGTCGCAGCCAATCTTCACATTACCATGCACTTTCTCGGTGCTGTTACTGAAGACGTACACGCGCAACTGGAAACAATGTTATGCGGGGTGAGGGCGCAAGCCTGCACCCTGGTTATCGACCGCTGGGGCTATTTCCCAAGAGCAAAGGTATTGTGGCTGGGTGCAAGTGCAGCGCCCGGGGCACTGACCGACCTGGTCGAACAGTCACAAACGTGTATTCAGGCATGTGTTGATGGTTACGAGCAGAAACGCTTTGTGCCTCATATCACGCTATTCAGAAAGGCACGGCATCCGATGGAGGTTGATGACTTTCATCCGATTGAATGGGACATCGATCGCTTTGCACTGGTCGAGTCAGTGACACACCCGGAAGGACCGGAGTACAGGGTATTGAAGGAGTGGATGTTGGGCTGAGGTGTGTTTGTTTACCGCAGAGGCGCAGAGTACGCAGATGTTATTATTGGTGTTTCGTATGCAGTAGCTTTTGTCGCGAACATATATTCATCGCACTATTTAACATTTGGTTTCGCCTTGAAGGCGAGTTACTTTTCTTTGCATGCCCAAAGAAAAGTAACCAAAAGAAAAGGCATCCCGGGCGCTCGTGCTTCGCATTCCCGTAGGGTGGATTAGGCGCTAGCCGTAATCCACCGGATGCAGCCGGTGCAATACGTTTCACTATTGCACCCTACACTCTGTTCGACGGCAACAGGGTGATCCCCGTGAAGTTTGCCGAGGCATTCGGCTTTGGTAGGGAAAATCCGACAGGGACGTCGGATTTAGCTTTGTCGAGCCCGGACGGCGAGTCAAAGCGACCCGTAGGCAAAGGCGAATGCCTCGGGAACCCGAAGGGCAAGCTGGTCGGGGCGGCGTTCTTTTGGTTACTTTTCTGTCGCTGTTGACAGAAAAGTAACTCGCCATCAAGGCGAAATAAAATGTTAATCAATGCGATAAATAAATGCTCGCGACTAAAGTCGCTCCTACACATCAAACAACATTTCTGCGTACTCTGCGCCTCTGCGGTAAAAATAATCTTTAAACTTCAGAAAGTATCCGCTTAATATCCGATTCACTCATCGGATACTGCAGCACCGCATGTATCGGAAAAATCTCATTCAACTTATCCACGTATTCACGTTCCGATTTATCAACCAGCACGATTACGCGTGTCTCCGGTGAATACTTCTGCAGGCTGTACAGCATTACATCCAGGTTGCTGATGTTTACACCGGCATAATTATTGCCATAACCGTAGAAGAATTCGGCGACGATGTAATCACACTGCTGGCTTTTCAGTGATGCCAGCGCCTTGCGCATGGAGTTGAGTTTGGTTTCAGTGATACCCAGTTGTTTATATGTGCCGGTGAAATTCGGATGCGCGGCGGATTCGATGATCGAGAGGAGGGTGGTGGATATGGCCATGTATGCATTATGACAAAAAAGTGCGGGCAAATGCCCGCACTGATTATCCCGGTGAGTGTGTGTATTGTCTGTCTTCTGGTTCAGTCGTCTGGTTGCGGCATCGGCAGGCCTGAAAGCTTGCAGATCTCATGGATCGGATCTTTAGGAAACAGGCTGTATACGTGTTTCTCGTAGGCCTTTTTCTCATGGTGATGCGCGTTTTTCTTGCCCAGTGTTTTCACCATGGTGTGCATGGTTGGCGCTGACTGGTTTTCATTATAATAATCCCTGAAATACCAGATCAGT
>CALLCZ010000082.1 GCA_937998645.1 uncultured Gammaproteobacteria bacterium | reverse complement strand
TCTTCGATGCCATTGCCGTTGACCCAGCCCAGGCCGAGGTCAACGGGGCCGGCGGTATAATCGAACAGCAATCCGCGGTCATAGGTCAGTCCGGCCATGCGGTACACCATGTAATCCTGGAACGTCAGCCTGACTTCGCGTGCGAACATCAGGTCGGAGACCTGGAACTGGCCCAGCATCATGCCGACCTCTGTGCTGAAAATATCATCGTGCCTGAACCAGGCGTCTTCGACGATGGTTTCTCCATTGCCGCCTTTTTCAGCAAATATCGCATAAAAGTAGTAGGTGATGTGGTCGGACAGCGGCGCGCTGGAAAGCAGCTTGATCAGGTAGGGTGACTGGATATCGGTATCTGCCGATGCTACTACAGTACCATCTAATTCGATGGTATTTGCCTCGCGTTTCTGCACATAGGCCTGCGTCCTCAATGCCAGTGGCACCGTGTCGGGCAAAGCGAGCATGTCATCTCCACCGGACATGGTCGAATCTTTCCAGTTGGGCAGGCGCATGTTGTCAGCGGCAAACTGCTCACCAAATTCATTGAGTTTGGGAAAGGCCGCGTGACAGGTAATACAGCTCATATCATATTTACGCGCGAATACCGGCATTGCGCCGCTCTTTGACGGTATCAGCGTAAACAGCAGCAGCATGATGAATAACAGCGGAAAAACAGTGACAGATGGTTTGGTGAGCAGGCCTGATGTTGAATGCATTTTTTTGCCCTTGTGAGTGATAAGTTTAGTATTATGATCTGCGCCAATAGATATAACACTGATGTGAAAAAAAGAACCTGACTTCTATCAAATTTGCTACGTGTTGTAGCTTGAGAACTTAAAAGAGAATGGCAGAACTAAAAACGGGACACCGATCTTTGAGGATGAGATCGATATCCCGTTTTTATGGATCAGTTTAGTAACCGAACCGTGCGCAATGAATTTTGTCAGTTTTGCTAAAAGCTGTTTGCTGCTAACAACCAACAACTGAACTATAGCGGATACAACCTTAAGCCACGCTGACAGGCGCCTTAAGGTTGGCTTAAGGTTGGGGTGGGCAAAATTCATTTATAAATCATGTAGTTAATGAAAAGCGCACGGTCGCCATACAGATCTTTTTAGATTTACGAATAAACCTTGATCGAGTGAGATTCTCGGCAATCCAGAATGATAAATAAAGGCCACAATTTGTACAGAATTCGAGCCTGAATGGGGAGAAATTCAATGAAAATTCTTGTTGTTGAGGATGATCAACAAGTTGCCAGACAGATAGAAACCTCGCTAAAAAACGCAGGTTATGTTGTTGAAGTCGTACATGATGGCGAGGAAGGTCTTTACCTGGGAAGCCATGAGTCTTTCGACGCTGTTATCCTTGACCTGGGCCTGCCGAAACTTGATGGCATCAAGGTGCTTCAACAATGGCGGAACGAAAACAGGGATATGCCGGTGCTGATCCTGACCGCCAGGGATACCTGGCGGGAAAAGGTTGTGGGTTTGCGCGCTGGCGCTGATGACTACCTGGCGAAACCATTTGAAATCGAAGAGGTTCTGGCGCGTGTCGAGGCCCTTATCCGCCGTGCAACAGGGCACAGCAAGCCTGTACTGACTTGCGGGCCTGTAGAGTTTGATACCACAACCAATCGTGTTTCACTTAATGGTACTACAATTGAAATGACTGCACTGGAGCTGGGTATGTTGTCTTACCTGATGCATCACAAGGGTGAAGTGATTTCAAAAACAGAACTTACCGAACATATATACGATCAGGATTTTGATCGTGATTCCAATGTGATTGAAGTTCTGGTAAATCGCCTGCGTAATAAACTGGGTTCCAGATTAATCAAGACTCATCGTGGACTGGGTTATCAGTTAATCGAACCAGATGATTCGTAATACACTCACATTCCGCCTGGTAATAACATCGATTGCCTGGGTAACGCTGACCCTGGCTATTGTTGCTGTATTGCTGACCATTCTTTTTCAACGTCATATTGAAGAATATTTCGATGCCTTCATGTTCGATCATATCGAAGAGAGTATCGCGGCCGCGAGAGTTAATGAGAAGGGGCAGATATATTTAACATGGATCCCTGCCGACCCAAGGTTCATGAATCCGCACTCAGGATGGTACTGGCAAATTTACGAGGAAGATGAACTGGTCGCGGGTTCTGAGTCACTACTAAATGACACGATAGATTTTATCCTGCCGGGAGCTGAAAACTATACACAAAAGCAAAAAGTCACCGGACCGGGTAGTGAAGCCTTAAGAGCACTCGTGCTCGATGTAAAATTGAAAGGTTCCAGCAAGTTATACACGTTTGCTATTGCGGGTTCTGTTAACAGTATCAGGCGGGATGTCGAGGGATTTACCTCCAAGCTCGGAATAACACTAACGATCCTTGGCACCGGACTGCTTATCGTTGTGTTATTGCAGATTCGTTTTGGCTTGAAACCGTTGCGTTTTCTCAAGGACTCATTAACTAAAATCCGTACTGGCAGAGAGAACCGCCTGCCTGAAAATTTCCCGACCGAGATTCAACCCATCGTTCATGAGTTGAATGCGCTGCTTGATCACAGCGAGGGCTTGCTCGAGCGTGCCAGAACCCAGGTGGGAGATCTGGCGCATGCATTGAAGAATCCGCTTACTGTAATCAGAAACGAGGCTGGTGATATAAAAGATCAGCGTGGCCAGCTGATACGTGAAAAAGCGGATGCTATGGGTGCATATGTTGAGCGCTATCTTTCGCGTGCGCGCGCTGCAGGTTCGGGCAATATCATTGGGGCGAGTGTATCGGTACAACCTGTAACGAAAGATATCTGTTATCTGATGGCGCGTATGTATCAGGATAAAAATATCGACATTGTGCTGAAAGATTTACAGGGGCTTTTTTTCAAAGGCGATGCGCAGGACCTGGAAGAAATGCTGGGTAACCTTATGGACAATGCGTGCAAATGGGCAAACAGCAAGGTTATTGTCAGTGGCGAGCAAAAAGCTGCACGTTTGATTATCAATATCGATGACGATGGCCCGGGTATTCCTGAAGATCAAAAAGATGCCGTTTTACAACGTGGCCAGAGACTGGATGAAACTGTGCCCGGTAGTGGACTAGGACTGGCTATCGTGATTGATCTGGCTCACCTGTACAACGGTTCTTTGACACTGCACAAGTCAGATGCAGGGGGGCTGGGCGCAAGGCTGGAACTGCCTTCCGCTGAAGAAGTCGGTTAATTGTCGTGTACGTTTGCGTTCAAGCGATCAGACTGTGCGCTTGATTCTTTCGCCATACCTGTTCAGATAATGTTGTACCGGTTTCTGTGCCGGTTCTGAGACTGGCTGTTTCTCCATCTTGTAATCTGGAGCAATACAGACACCCAGTGCGAAACTGCAAACAAAAAGCAATACAGGCTTTGTAAAACGTTTCATTTTTTTCACATTTAGTCATGCTATACGTGAGTAATCCAGCAAGTCTTGTGCCACGATAGCTTATTATATTGAATAACAATGACTTATGAATTTTACTGAATTTACGCAAGCCTGACAATGTCGATATGTGTAAATAATGTCGACACTGATCAGCTGCTAGAGACGTGTTTTAGCCGGGTTTGTTATGTACTCAGAACTTGTTGTTGTCGTAAACGGCCATGATCGCTTTAAGCTCCATCAGCACCCGTAGTTGATCGCTTTTATCCAGTGCACGTGTTTCATCGACTGTATTTCCGTGTTCAAGCACATCAATGATTTCATTCACCCTGTCACAGCCAAGCCCGCAGATCGATTCGATTATTGACTGGATATGAGCCGGGGGATCGTCAGGGAAGCATGAAGTCATGTTTCGGACTTGTGGGGTTTTTCCAGGTATTCTTTCGAGCGCATCTCTATCAAACGACTGCTGGTGCGATTGAATGCAAATTTAAGCATATCTCCAGTGTACAATTTTTCAGGCGCTGCGTCAGCGCTGATAACCAGTTTTACGCTGCGGTCATAGAGTTCATCAATAAGATATATAAAGCGCCGCGCCTTGTCGTCCATATTTTCATCCATCACGGGTACGTTCGACACAATTATGGTGTGGTAATCGTGTGCAAGCTCTATATAGTCCGGCGCTGCGCGGGGTGCACCGCAGATTACGTCGAACTCAAACCAGGCAATTTCATCAGCATGCATAAGTGTTTTTATCCGGCGCTTGTGTATTGTCAGCACATGATCGTAGCTGATAGTGCAGGGTGCCAGCGATTCCATGCGTTTTATCAGTTTGTCATGGGTATCGGTTGTAACAGGTGTGTAGTAAACATCATCCTGTTCGAGCAGCGCAATTCGGTGATCGGTGTCGCCTTCGATATGCATAATACGAGTGTGTTGCTTGATCAGTTCAATTGCCGGGAGAAAACGCTCCCGCTGGAGGCCATTCTTGTATAAATCATCCGGTATTCTATTGGATGTAGCCACCAGCGTGACGCCATGATTAACAAACGCTTCCAGCAAGCCTGAAAGCAACATTGCATCGGTTATATTGGTAACAATGAATTCATCCAGGCAAAGTACCCGGTATTTTTTTGCGAAATCACTGGCAATGACCGTTAACGGGTTTTTCAGGTTATGCAGCTTTGCCAGCTGTCCATGAACATCAAGCATGAAGTGATGAAAGTGCAGCCGTAGCTTGTTTTCGAATGGCAATGATTCATAAAAAAGATTCATTAACCAGGTTTTGCCGCGCCCAACGCAGCCCCAGATATACAGACCCTTTACCGGTTCTGTATGGCGGTTTGTAAACAAACAATGCAGTCGCTGAATAAAAGTAGTTTTTGCAGTGCTGCTGGCGACCAGTTCATCATAAAGAACTTGCAGTGCATCGACCGCCTGTTTCTGCGCAGGGTCAGTTACAAATCCGTTTTTCTTCAGGTCTCGCTGGTAAATCTCTACCGGCCGCATGACTGCCACACTATAAACATATAAATATCAATCAGATAGAATGTGTTGTTAAAAGTCTAGACCATCTGTGTTGCAATGGTGTTTTTTGTTGAGCGTTTGGGAACAGGCATATCATTTCCATTTGAGACAATGCGTGATAATTGATACTATAGCCTCCCATCGAGACCAAAGCATCCATGCTTGGTTGTTTTAAAAATAACCCAAGGCGTTTCCTCATTCATGACGCGATATATTTTTATTACCGGTGGTGTTGTTTCTTCATTAGGTAAAGGTATCGCTTCCGCTTCTATCGGCGCTATCCTCGAAAACCGCGGCCTTAAAATCCGAATGCTTAAACTGGATCCTTATATCAATGTGGATCCCGGGACCATGAGTCCTTTTCAGCATGGAGAAGTTTTTGTCACTGAAGATGGTGCCGAAACAGACCTGGACCTCGGTCACTACGAGCGCTTCGTACGATCCAGAACCGGCAAGTCCAGTAACTTCACCACGGGTAAGATATACGAAAGTGTTATCCGCAAGGAGCGTCGAGGTGAATACCTGGGCGGTACCGTACAGGTGATTCCGCACATCACCGATGAAATTAAACGTTGCATCGTAGAAGGCGCGGATGATGCCGATATTGCCATGGTGGAAATAGGCGGAACGGTCGGCGACATCGAATCGCTGCCGTTCATGGAGGCTATCCGCCAGATGGGTGTCGAGCTTGGACACGAGCATGCGATTTTTATACACCTGACGCTTGTGCCATACATTCCGACTGCAGGTGAAGTTAAAACCAAGCCAACCCAGCATTCCGTCAAGGAGTTGCGCTCTATTGGTATACAGCCTGATATCCTGCTATGCCGCTCCGAGCGATTGCTGCCTGAAGACGAACGTAGAAAAATTGCGCTGTTTACCAATGTAGAGCAAAAAGCGGTTATCTCTGCAAAAGATATGGGTAATATCTATGAGATACCCATCTGGTTGCATGACCAGGGTGTCGATGACATCATCGCCCGCAAGCTTCATCTGGATTTGCCGGAAGCTGATTTATCAGACTGGCAATATGTTGTTGATACCATGAAGCACCCGGAGCACGAAGTGAACATCGGCATGGTTGGTAAATATGTCGAATTGACTGAATCATACAAGTCACTCAACGAGGCACTGTCGCACGCCGGTATTCATAACAAATCGAAGGTCAACATTTACTACATCGACTCTGTAACCCTGGAGTGCGGTGATTTCAGTTCACTGGTGGGCCTGGATGCCATTCTTGTGCCTGGCGGCTTTGGTGACCGGGGTGTTGAAGGCAAGATTGCCGCTGTCAGGTATGCCCGTGAAAACAATATTCCATACCTGGGAATTTGTCTTGGCATGCAGGTGGCCGTGATTGAATTCGCACGCCATGTGGCAAAAATCGAGAATGCGCATAGCAGTGAATTTGTACCGAACACACCGCATCCTGTGATCGCGCTTATCACGGAATGGATGACGGAAGATGGCAGCATAGAAAAGCGTCATGCAGGTTCAGATCTTGGCGGCACCATGCGGCTTGGCGGCCAGACCTGTAATCTCGTAGCCGGTACCCTGGCTCGTCAGGTATATGGCAGCGATACGATCGTTGAACGCCATCGTCACCGTTATGAATTTAACAATAACTATATGCAACAACTGGTCGAAGCCGGCTTGACCATCAGTGGAACATCCAGTGATAACAGCCTGGTAGAAATGGTCGAGTTGAAAGACCACCCCTGGTTTCTCGCCTGCCAGTTCCACCCTGAATTTACCTCGACACCGCGTGACGGACACCCCCTGTTCAGTTCCTTCATTAAAGCGGCGCTGGAACATCATCACAGGCACGCAAGATCTCGAGAGGTGGCGGCCTGATGAAAATTTGCGGTTTCGAGACCGGACTGGATCAGCCGCTTTTCCTCATCGCAGGCCCATGTGTCATAGAGAGTGAACAACTCGCACTGGATACCTCCGCTGAGTTGAAAGCCATTACCGAAAAACTGGGTATACACTTCATTTATAAATCGTCCTTTGACAAGGCTAATCGTTCCGCCGGCAGCAGTTTTCGCGGTCCCGGGCTGGAACAGGGCCTGCGTATTCTGCAGAAGGTAAAGCACGAGACAGGCGTGCCTGTGATTACTGATGTGCATGAAGACACGCCCATCGATGAAGTTGCGGATGTGGTCGATGTGCTGCAGACCCCCGCTTTTTTATGCAGGCAGACAAATTTTATTCAAAAGGTCGCATCAGCGGGCAAGCCGGTCAATATCAAGAAGGGCCAGTTTCTCGCACCATGGGACATGAAAAATGTTGTAGACAAGGCGCAATCGACCGGCAATAAGCAGATTATGGTTTGTGAACGGGGCGTTTCTTTTGGTTACAACAACCTCGTTTCCGATATGCGTGCACTTGCCGTCATGAGGGAAACGGGCTGCCCGGTAGTATTCGATGCCACGCATTCAGTACAGCTGCCTGGCGGCCAGGGCACTTCTTCCGGCGGTCAGCGCGAGCATGTGCCGGTACTCGCGAGGGCAGCTGTTGCGGCGGGTATCTCGGGACTGTTCATGGAAACTCACCCGGATCCGGACAAGGCACTGAGCGATGGCCCCAATGCCTGGCCTCTCGATCGAATCGAGTCCTTGCTGAAAACACTTATCGCTCTCGACAACATAGTAAAATCTGATCAGTTTGAAGAAGCGCGTTGAAAGCGGGCTTTTCGCTAGAATAATAAACACGTCATTTAGGGTAAATCATGTCAAACATAATAAATATTCACGCACGTGAAATTCTGGATTCACGTGGAAATCCGACTGTTGAAGCAGAAGTCACACTAGCCGGAGAAGTTGTAGGACGGGCTGCGGTACCGTCTGGCGCTTCAACGGGAGAAAGAGAAGCGCTTGAATTGCGTGACGGTGACAAGAACCGCTACCTGGGCAAGGGTGTTACCAGGGCCGTCAGCAACGTCAACACCGAGATACGCGATGCCCTTATCGGTATGGATGCTCAGGATCAGAACGCGATCGATAAACAGATGATCGAACTGGATGGCACTGATACCAAGGAACGCCTCGGGGCCAATGCGATTCTTGCAGTTTCACTCGCAAATGCTCATGCCGCTGCGCTGGAAAATAAAAAACCGCTGTACGTGAACCTGGGCGAGGATGAATACACCATGCCCGTGCCAATGATGAATATTATCAATGGTGGAGAGCATGCGGATAACAGTGTCGATTTGCAGGAATTCATGATTCTTCCTGTCGGAGCGCCGAGTTTCAGGGAAGCATTGCGTTACGGGGCGGAAGTATTCCATACACTGAAGAAAGTGCTGCATGCAAGAGGTATGAATACTGCAGTGGGTGATGAAGGCGGATTTGCACCGGATCTTTCCTCTAACGAAGAAGCGATTGAAGTCATACTGGAAGCTATTTCTAAAGCCGGATATGAAGCTGGTAAGGATATATACCTTGGTCTGGATGTGGCCAGCTCGGAATTCTACAAGGATGGAATTTACACGCTGTCATCAGAAGGCAGGGCCTTTAATTCGTCAGAGTTTACCGACTACCTGTCCGACTGGGTGGAGAAGTATCCGATTATCACTATCGAAGATGGCATGGCTGAGAATGACTGGGAAGGCTGGGCGGTTCTGACTGAAAAACTCGGCGACAAAGTACAGCTGGTTGGCGATGACCTGTTTGTCACCAATACTTCTATTTTCAAGGAAGGCATAGACAAGGGCATCGCAAATTCCATTCTGATCAAATTCAACCAGATCGGTACACTGACAGAAACGCTGGATGCGATATACATGGCTCACAAGTCAAGCTACACGGCTGTTGTATCTCATCGTTCCGGTGAAACAGAAGACAGCACAATTGCAGACCTGTGTGTGGCGACACAGGCCGGTCAGATCAAAACAGGCTCATTGTCGCGATCAGATCGTATCGCCAAGTACAACCAGTTGCTGAGAATAGAAGAAGCGCTTGGTGATGCTGCTGTTTATGCCGGTGCAAGTGCGTTTAAACATCTAAAGTAAGTTGAAACTGATTGTCGCCATCCTGTTTGTATTGTTGATATGGCTGCAATACAAGTTGTGGTTGGGTGATGGCGGTATTCCTGAAGTGCTCGAACTGGAGCAGGAAATCGAGACTGTCCAGGCCGAGGTTAATACACTGCAGGAACGCAACAAGGCGCTCAATGCAGAAGTCATGGACCTGAAAAAAGGTATCGAGGCGATCGAAGAGCGTGCGCGCAGCGAAATGGGGATGATAAAAAAGGATGAAATTTACTATCAGGTCATTGATAGTGAATCTGATGTCTCTATAGAGGACGGCCCGGGTGAATAATGACTGTGATATCTGGGCTGTAATCCCAGCCGCCGGTATTGGCAAGCGCATGCAGTCAGATAAGCCCAAGCAATATCTAAAGCTGATCGACCGCACGGTGATCGAGCATACTATAGAGCGACTACTGTCAGTCGATCAGGTTAGAGGCATCGTCGTTTCCAAACAGCCTGGTGATCCTTACTGGCCAGATATCCGGATTGAATCAGACAAGCCCGTACTTGTTGCAGCCGGCGGTGAGGAACGCTGCCACAGTGTAATGAGTGCACTCGATGTGCTGTCAAAACAGCCGGCTTATAAACCTGAAACCACGTGGGCGCTGGTCCATGATGCCGTACGTCCATGTGTCAGCGCTGACGATATTCAGAACCTGATAGATACTGCCGCTGGCACTGAATCGGGTGGTCTACTGGCAGTGCCCGTGCGTGACACCATGAAGCGCCAGGATAATGACCAGCGGGTCAAGCAGACTGTTGACAGAACAGGGCTCTGGCATGCGTTAACTCCACAGCTTTTTGCATGCGCTCAACTGTCCCGTGCGCTTGAGACAGCTCTGGCTGAAGGATTCCTGGTAACGGATGAATCATCGGCAATGGAACATGCAGGGCATCGTCCGAGACTGGTGCAGGGCCGTGAAGACAACATTAAAATAACGCGCCCTGCTGATCTGCGTCTGGCAGAACTCTATTTGAAGTCACTGTCTGAAAAGCCTGGTACTGGAGAGTGTATATGACTCAACTGGAATTGCCGTTTCGTATCGGCCACGGTTTTGATGTTCATCGTTTTAAACAAGGCGATAGCATTATGCTGGGCGGTGTGAAAATACCTCATACACATGCATTTGAAGCACATTCCGATGGTGATGTGTTGATACATTCAATTTGTGATGCCCTGCTGGGTGCTATAGCCGCAGGTGATATAGGGCAGCATTTTCCTGATACAGATGAAGCTTATAAAAATATAGACAGTTGTGTGCTGTTAGCAAAAGTTAACACTATGGTTGCAGAAACTGGTTATAAACTCGGCAATCTGGATGTTACGGTTATTGCGCAGGCGCCTCGACTTGCTGCTTTTATTCGGCCAATCCGCGAACGACTGGCAGCCGAACTCAATTCCGATATCAGTCAAATCAATGTAAAAGCGACAACGACAGAGAAACTTGGTTACATAGGCAGGGAAGAAGGTATAGCTGTTCACAGTGTCGTTCTCCTTGCCAAACAATAATTTTTCATTCGTTATTTCGATTTTTACTGTTTTTTTCGGGAAAAAATGCATTTTTTTAACAAAATGTATTTACATTCCTGAAATAAAGGTATAAAAAAACCCCACTGATTTTTATCACCAAACACCAAAGGGTCAAATAACAATGTCACCAGTAAAGAAAAAAGTAACAAAAAAGAAAGTTGCCAAGAAAAAAGTTGCTAAAAAACGCGTAGTAAAAAAAGCAGCACCAGCAAAAACAGTCAAGGCAATCAGCACGGGCTACACAAAATCTCAACTGTTCGCTCACATTTCTGAAGAGACAGGTCTTGTAAGAAAAGATGTTGCTCAAGTCTTCGAATCACTTTCTAATGTCATTGAAGGCCACATCAAGAGTCGTGGTGCAGGTGAGTTCAAACTGCCGGGACTGCTAAAGGTTAAAGTTAACAAGAAGCCGGCAACCAAGGCGCGCAAGAATGTTCCAAATCCGTTCCGTCCAGGTGAGTTTATGGATGTAGCTGCAAAGCCGGCACGCAAGGTTGTCAAGGTGCTGCCGCTTAAAGCTTTGAAGGATATGGCTGCCAAGTAACAAAATTGTCAGAATACATCTGGCTATAAGGCACTAACAAAACCCCTGTAAGACATTGTTTTACAGGGGTTTTTTCTGGCCGACGCATTTCGCTCACAAGGCTGGATCCGATGATGTTTGCAGCGTTTATAATATCGTCTGCCTTGCTTGAGCTTTTATCTGATCAAGAATGAACAAGATCCTTTATCTGCATGGTTTCAACAGTTCGCCTGATTCGCATAAGGCCAGAGTGCTGCATGATTATATGAAACGCACCGGCCTGTCAGACCGTATTGATATCCCGGAAATTCCACCTGTGCCTGCAGATGCGATTCAACTTCTACAGCAGCATGCAGAAGAAATTATTAAACGATATACATTGTCATTAGTTGGTAGCTCCCTTGGTGGTTTTTATGCAACCTGGCTGGCGGAGAAATATAATTGCACGGCAGTTTTGATAAATCCTGCAGTCAAGCCGCATGAGCTGCTGAGAAAGTACCTGGGTGAGAATATTAATTACTACACGGATGAGAGCTGGGTACTCGATGAGGATCATATCCGGCAATTTCGTGAGCTCTATATCGACAAGGTATCAAATCCACAACGCTATCTGTTGATGCTGCAGACAGGTGATGAAAAACTGGACTATCGTGATGCGCTGGAAAAATACAGCACTTCTCCATCCATAGTCGAACAGGGAGGCAGCCATGAATTCAGTGAATTTGAAAGACACCTGGATAAAATACTCGCCTTCTGTAATGTTGCATAATTTGAATGGATATTTTTTGTTATGGGTCTCCACCAGACTTAATGGGTAGATTCAGTAAATATTTAGCCACAGAGGCACAGAGAACACAGAGGCTGATACCTGGTTTTGGTCTTTTGATTTGGATTACAGTGAGCATAGGCGCGGCTTTAGCCGCGAATAGCTATAATCGTGGTTAAAGCCGCTCCTATATCTAACAGCCTCTGTGAGCTCCGTGCCTCTGTGGCAATCATTTGTTTACACCCACTCGATTAGGGGAAGAGCCTTTGTTATTAACTCAGTGCAGGAATAAATGATGTCATTAGGCCCGGTAATGATGGATCTTGAAGGAACAAGCATCTCTCCAACAGAACAGGAATTACTTGAAAATCCCCTTATCGGCGGGGTGATATTATTCACGCGAAATTTTGAATCAATTGCTCAGATTACCGAGCTGGTTAAGGCAATACATGCTGTACGTTCTCCCCATTTGCTTGTCGCAGTCGATCATGAAGGTGGACGCGTACAGCGTTTTCATGAAGGTTTTACCAGGCTGCCTCCAGCCAATGTGTTTGGCAGGATGTACAGGGATGATGCGGACAAGGCGCGTAAATATGCAGATCAGGCCGGTTGGCTGCTGGCGGCTGAACTCAGGTCTATCGGTGTCGATTTCAGTTTTGCGCCGGTGCTTGATCTGGCCCATGGTGTCAGCGGTGTGATTGGAGATCGTGCCTACCATGCCAGGCCGGATGTGGTTGCAACACTGGCCTATGCCACCATGCACGGCATGCTGCGCGCAGGCATGCAGGCTGTCGGCAAACATTTCCCGGGACATGGTGGTGTCGCGGAAGATTCACATCTTGCGCTGCCGACCGATCACCGGGAAATGAGCGTTCTGATAAAGCAGGATATCGTGCCGTTCGCGAAAATGATTTCGAACGGACTGAGCGGCATCATGCCTGCTCATGTTATTTACGACAAGGTGGATAACAAGCCAGCCGGTTATTCAAAAATCTGGTTACAGGACATATTAAGGAAAAAGCTGAACTTTCAGGGTGTGATTTTCAGTGATGATCTAAGCATGGAAGCTGCCGGTGTTGCCGGGGGTTACGGCAGTCGTGCACAACAGGCGCTGCAGGCCGGTTGCGATATGGCGCTGGTATGCAACCATCCTGAAGCTGTTGGCGAAGTTGTAGAACAGTTGCAGGGCTATAAAAATCCGACGTCGCAAATGCGCCTGACTCGTATGCACGGAAAGCGCGATGTTTCTTATACGGAACTGCACAACAGTTATGAATGGAAACAGGTATCTACGATGATAGCCGAGCTTGATCAGTCTCCATGGATGGAAATGGACGTTTAATGTTTCACGGGCGATACTAAGATGATTCAGGATGCTGGTAACAATATGCAGGAGCTACAGCAGGTTCTTCAGCAGGCAGAACTCATATTCGATACAGCATATATAGACTCGGCCATAGATAAGCTTGCACAGCGTCTTACAGAGCGTCTGGGAGATGCTACGCCACTCGTGCTCTGCGTAATGCAGGGTGGGCTGATGTTTACTGGAAAGATCATGCCGCTGCTACCGCTGGATGCTGATTTTGATTACATACACGCAACGCGTTATCGCAACACAACGAAGGGATATGAGCTCGAATGGAAAGCATATCCGCATAACAAACTCGAAAACCGCACAGTACTGATACTGGATGATATTCTCGATGAGGGCTATACCCTTGCAGCCATAGAAGAGTATTGTCGGCAACAGGGCGCTAAAGATGTCATTTCTGCCGTACTGTTACAGAAGCGGCACGATCGTCTGAAACCGGCTGTGCATTGTGAATATGTCGCACTTGAGGTTGATGACCGCTACGTGTTTGGCTATGGAATGGACTACAGGGGTAAATTGCGGCACCTTGACAGGATTTACGCGATATCAAGCTAGAGAAACAATCAAGAGAAAACGATTATGCCTAAACTCGGTGTCATTGGCGGCAGCGCCCTGGATACGATAGAAAACCTGGAAGTCAGCCACCGTGAAATGGTAAATACGCCCTATGGTGCAACATCCAGCCCCTTGCTCTTCGGAAAAATGAATGGCGGCGATATTGTGTTTATTCACCGCCATGGTTTCGGTCATACCATTGCACCCCACGAAATCAATTACAGGGCGAATATATGGGCATTGAAAGAACTTGAAGTGACACACATCGTAGCCACCGGAGCGGTTGGTGGCATTACAGAGCACATGTCGCCGATAACACTGGTGATTCCCGACCAGATCATCGATTACACGCATAGCCGTAACCAGACGTTTTATGAAAATAATCAGGACCCCGCCGTTCATGTCGATTTCACCTGGCCATATGATGAACAGCTACGCACGGTGCTGAGTACTGCTGCCGTCAAGCTGAATTTACCGGTGGTATCCAGAGGCACGTACGGGGCAGTGCAGGGGCCGCGGCTGGAGACAGCTGCAGAAATTACACGACTGCAAGGTGACGGTTGCGATATTGTGGGCATGACCGGTATGCCAGAAGCAGTACTGGCGCGCGAACTTGATATTGCATACGCGTGTTGTGCCGTGGTCGTGAACTGGGCTGCAGGTAAAGGCAGTCAGGAAGACGTGTTGATCGACATCATCAACAGTAACATGAAGACAGCCAGGACCAGTGTGCTCAAACTTCTCGCAGAAGCTTTACCGATGATAATGGAGCTCTGATACACAAAAGTGGCAGAGAGCCTCTTAATAACTGTACAGGCGCTGGGCGGGCTGGGCCTGTTTCTTCTCGGCATGATCATCATGACCGAGGGTCTTCGGGAAATGGCTGGCGATGCAATACGCTCTGCCTTGATGCGCTTTACCTCGAGCCCGACATCCGGTGCCGTTACCGGTGCCATCAGCACGGCTATTCTGCAGTCTTCCAGTGCAACGACAATTGCTGCGGTCGGTTTCGTTGGCGCCGGGCTGATGACGTTCACATCTTCACTGGGCATTATATTCGGGGCAAATATCGGCACAACGATAACCGGCTGGCTGGTCGCCCTTGTCGGTTTCAAACTCAAGCTTGGCACTGTATTGCTGCCGTTGATCCTTGTCGGCGCTATTATGCGCCTGTTTGCAAAAGGAAAGGCACGGTCTGCAGGTTATGCAATAGCCGGATTTGGCATGATATTCGTTGCGATCAGTGTCATGCAGACAGCGATGTCGGCATTGCAGGGCGTCATCACGCCCGAAATGCTGCCCGCCGACTCCATTATTGGCCGGATTGAAATTGTACTGCTGGGAGCGATTGCGACAATCATCACGCAATCGTCCAGTGCCGGTGTTGCAGCTACGATGACAGCTTTATATGCCGGGGCAATCAGCCTGGAACAGGGGCTTGCACTCATTATCGGCATGGATATTGGCACTACTGTCACGGCGATAATCGCAAGCATTGGCGGTACGACTGGAGCTAAACGAACAGGCCTGTCCCATCTTGTCTATAACCTGATTACGGGTGCAGGCGCATTGCTGCTGATTTCGCCGTATATCATTGTCTGGAACACCATTTCGCCCGCAGCATTGCAAGCCAATGCAGAAATTGCTCTGGTTGTATTTCACACCGGCTTCAATGTCATTGGCATTATCCTGGTGCTGCCGTTTACCAGCCAGTTCGCCCGATTTATAAAAAAGCTGTTGCCGGAAGAAAAATCGATTTATGCCACTGCATACGATGATGCCCTGCTGCAAACACCCGGTTTTGCCCTGAATGCGGTGCAGGAAAATGTATTGATCTATTATGTTGCCCTGTTGAATCATATTGAATCGATTCTGGGCGATGCCAGTGACGGCAAACGTGCCGACCTCGTGCGAATGCAAACAGCGCTGGATGAAACCCATGAGTATCTCGATAAAATCGAGCTCAAGGGCTCATCTGATGCAAACTGGGAACGTATGCTTGCGCTGGTGCATGCGCTCGATCATTTACAGCGGCTGCATGAGCGTTGTGAAGAAGATGAAGACCGGGCCATTACGGCAAGGGAGACGGCAGATCTATCGTCCATCAAGCATGGCCTGGTATCAGCAATCGTCGATGTCCAGGATAAAATCATGCGGGCTGACTGGGTTGACATTGCTGTGCGCAGTCGCAAGGTGGAGCTTGATATTGGCGAACAGGTCGACCCCATGCGCGATATCATTGCCTCGAGCATTGCCAGTGGAAGGCTGGACATACCTGATGCGACAGATTGCCTTGAAGCTATTCGCTGGCTGGACCGTGTCAGTCACCACGTTAATCGTATTGCTCTGCATATACAGCAGGCAGTAATGGCCAGTGGGAAATGACCTTGCCTGATTCCGTTGCCCTTAAACGTACATTAAGCTTGCCACTGCTGGTGCTTTACGGACTGGGTACAACAATCGGTGCCGGCATCTATGCCCTGGTCGGTGAAATGGCGGCAATATCCGGTTACTACGCACCGGTCTCGTTTCTGCTCGCCTCGATCATGGCGGCATTGACGGCATTGTCTTTTGCCGAGCTGTCAGGCAGGTATCCGCGTTGTGCGGGCGCAGCGCTTTATGTGAAGGAAGGTTTTTCTTCTGAACGTCTGTCTATTATTGTCGGCCTGCTGGTCGTAGCCGCAGGCCTGGTATCTTCAGCCGCGATCGTCAATGGCTTTACGGGCTATCTTGGTGAGTTCATCCAGCTTGATCGCTTCACGGCGATCATCATTGTCACCCTGGCAATTGGTGCAATCGCAGCCTGGGGAATCGCGGAATCCGTGTCGATTGCCGCCTTTGTAACAGTGGTCGAGATCGCCGGCCTGCTGCTGATTATCGCCGTCAGTTACAGCGGGCTGGCGGAATTGCCCGAGCGCTGGCGGGAACTGGTGCCTGCCACGGACAGTGCGAGCTGGTATGGAATATACGCGGGTTCACTACTCGCTTTTTATGCCTTTATCGGATTCGAGGACATGGTTGAAGTCGCCGAGGAAACGCGGCAGGTTAGACGCAACCTGCCTGTAGGGATCATGCTTACCCTGGCTATAACGACACTGCTGTATATGGCAATCATGCTGACTGCAGTGATGGCAATGCCCCCCGAAAAGCTGGCACAAAGCCCGGTGCCCCTGGCGCGGCTGTATGAACATTACACGGGAAGTGATGCCACCATAATCAGTATCATCGGTCTTTTCGCACTGATCAATGGCGCCCTGATACAAATGATCATGGCTTCACGGGTGCTTTATGGCATGAGCAGTCGAAATCTGCTGCCGGCAATACTCAGTGTGGTTAATCAGCGTACGCAAACACCGCTGGTTGCCACCGCGCTGACAACCGTTGCGATCCTGTTGCTTGCTGCCAGTGGGACGCTCGCATCACTGGCGGAAGCAACATCGCTGATCATGCTGGTTGTGTTTTCGCTGGTTAATTTAGCCTTGTTGCATGTAAAGCGAAAACATCCGAAACCGGATGGCCTGATTGTGTTTCCGCTGATTATTCCACTAACGGGCTTTCTTGTCAGTGCAGGCTTTGTCGTATTGGAAATAACAGGTTTAATCGGCGTCTGATGTGCGCCACCAGTCAGCGATTGTTTTTCCTGTCGCCGGGTTCACCAGGTAGCCATAAGAGCGATGGCAATTCAGTCCGTCTTCATTATGGTAAAAATTGTATATCCCATCCGTGTGGTCTTCGATCGATTCGATGACGCCCAGCTCCAGCATGGGCTGGAAATCATCGTTAAAATGCCGGTCGAGCGCGGTAATATCGCCGACAGCAGCAATATTGATCCAGCGACCGACAATGGACGGGTATTTGCGTTTACCCTGTTCGTTTTTGCCCAGCAGCCTGTGTTGTACGAAGTTCATCCCCAGGGGGCTTCCAATAGAAAGAAAATCAAGCTTGTCTTTTCGATGTTCGATGTGGGACATCTCCCAGAATGCGTCGTAAGCAATAATGGAACCCATGCTGTGGCCGATAACAAGCACAGACTCGTTATTGTCGAGCATGGGGCGTATGACTTTCTTCAACTGCTCACGAATGTGATAGGCAATATTGTGGCTGTTTTCGAAATAGCGTCTGAGCTCGTTGACGGTTGCACTGGCGGGGCCGGGAAAAAAACGAATAATAAACGGAAAATAATCGGCAATGGCATACAGCAAGCGGTCAAGTTTCCTGTGCCATGAATGCGCTTCCCTGATGTCTTCATCGCTTGGGCCATGTCTGTTGATCAGGGCATCGATCCATGGCAGGTCACGACTGCCGTCTTTTTCTATTTCATAGTAGAGATGGTTCCATGCGATCAGCTTGAAGCATTTGTTCTGTTTCTCGAACTCCGCAGCGAAACCCGGTTCCGCACGTTTCACACCTTCCACCAGGGAACGCCACAACATGTCACGGTGCTGTTTTTCGGGTGGTTTCGGGTTCTTTCCGGGTATGAATATGATGTTTTTATGAAGCATGCTTTATCTCATGGTGCTAAATCAGACGCCAGCCATTTTTTATAAATAACGGTTAGCCGATGCTGTAGACTTCGTTGCTGAAAAGCACATGACCCGTATTATGCATAAATCCGCTGGAATAATCCGATGAAGACATACCTGCAACAAGCTTATTGTGGCCATAATGGCTGAAATTACTTTCATTAAAGGCAAGGATCGTGATCTCGAGTCGTCGATCGACAGCATGCTACGCAAGCTCAAAAAGCTTGATATAGAGATCGAAGAAGCCTCGTGGCTAAATCCTGTGCCGAATGTCTATTCAGTTCATATCAGGGACAGGGACTGCGGTTTAATGTTCACCAATGGCAAGGGCGCCAGCCACAAGGCCTGTCTTGCCAGTGCCCTGGGCGAATATTTTGAGCGCCTGAGCTGTAATTATTTTTTTGCGGACTTCTACCTGGGTGAAGAATTTTCCATCGATGAGTTCGTACACTACCCGGATGAACGCTGGTTCCAGGCCAATGATGGGGTGATGCCGGAGGGTCTGCTCGATGATGATTTGTGGGATTACTATGATCCTGATAAGCAGCTCAAACCCGGCCAGATATTCGATACCAACTCGGGCACGGGCCAGCGCGGCATCTGCGCGGTGCCGTACCGGCGACAAAAAGACGGCAACATCACCTGGTTCCCGGTGAATGTTATCGGCAATATCTACGTCAGTAACGGCATGTCAGCCGGAAACACAGCGAATGAGGCCCGCGTACAGGCATTGTCCGAGGTGTTCGAGCGCTATATCAAGAACCGCATCATTGCAGAAGGCATCTGTCTGCCTGAAGTGCCGCGCGAAATTATCGAGCGTTTCCCGGCCATCGCCACCTCGATCGACGAGTTGCAGCAGCATGGTTACCATTTGCGCATCGCCGATGCCTCACTGGGCGGCAAGTACCCGGTCATGAGTGTGACCCTGATCAATCCGAAGAACGGCTCCGTGTTCGCATCGTTCGGTGCGCACCCGTGTTTTGAAGTCGCGCTTGAACGCACCGTGACCGAGCTGTTGCAGGGCAGGGGCCTGGATCAACTGGACGGTTTTCAACAACCCAGTTTCGATCCTGATGAAGTTGCGGACCACCATAACCTGGAATCGCATTTCATAGATTCCAGTGGCCTGATTGCATATGACTTTTTCAAGCGCACGCCGGATTACGGTTTTATTGACTGGAACCATGATGCCAGTACGCATGACGAGTTCGAGTATTTGTGTAATGTCATTCATGACCTGGGTTTTGACATCTATATCTCGGACTACTCACACCTGGATGTATATTCATGCCGTATCATCGTCCCTGGCATGTCAGATATCTATCCAGTCGATGACCTGGTATGGAATAACAACAATGAAGGCGCTTTGTTCAGGGAAGACATTCTGTCGTTGAGGAATCTTGATAAAAGTCGCTGGCTCGATATCTTCAACCGGCTTGAGCAGGCAGGCTACAACGATTTTCAGCGTGTTGCCGAGTTTATCGGCATCGCACCGGATCCTGGTACGGCCTGGGCAACATTGAGAATCGGTGAGCTGAAAGCAATGCTGTGCCTGGCCACGCAGGATCAGCAGGCCAACGACTGGGTCGACTGGTGCGTGCAGATAGACCAGCTTGACGAGAAACGAACCTCAGAATATCGCTGTATCCATGCACTGCTCGAAATCAAGCACGACCAGAATCGTCAATTCGAAGATTACAGCAGCAGCCTGTCACTGATGTATGGCGACGATACTGTCAGCAAGGGCATTGAAATTGTCGAGGGCAGGGAAGTGTTCCACGGCCTGCACAGTCCCGGCTTGAGCCTGCAGGGTTTTGAGCTGCATAACAAGTTACTCGAAGGCTACCGGAAACTGCACAGGGCGAAGCAGACGAACTGGGCAAACAGTTGATTTCGGGCTTGTGATTCACCGCAGAGGCGCGGAGACGCAGAGTTTGTTAGATTGTTGTTGGAGCGGCTTCAGCCGCTCCTGCTAAAACCTGTGAACCTCGAGATTCGTAGGCCGGCATAAGCGGAGCGTTGCCGGCGTATGATAATAAAAGCCTCTGCGTCTCCGCGCCTCTGCGGTGAATATTATTTTTTAATCTGCTATTACAGTTCGCGCAGCAACAATGTGCTCTCGGTCTCGTATCGCTTTCTGTTAAACAGAATAGACCAGCGTGTCCCCCCGCACTGGCGCCACAGGATAGCCGAACGCAAACCCGCCAGCAGCAATGTCCTGATGCGACTGG
>CALLCZ010000081.1 GCA_937998645.1 uncultured Gammaproteobacteria bacterium | reverse complement strand
CAATGATGAACAGGACAAGGCACTGGATATATTCGTCAAGCTTGCCGAAAACGATTGGGAAACAATCGATACGCACTTCGCACTGGGCAAGATATTTCGCAAGAACGGTGAAATCGACAAGGCAATAAAAATCCATCAGGGCCTTATTGCCAGACCTTCTTTACCGGAAAAGTACCGTAACAGGGTTTTGCTGGAACTGGGTTATGATTACCTGGGGGCCGGCTGGTTCGACAGGGCTGAAGGTCTTTTCAAGGAAGTATTGATACACGATCCCAAATCAGAAAAAGCGCTACAGAACCTGATTCTGATCTATCAACAGGAAAAAGACTGGCACAAGGCCATAGATACTGCCGAGAGCCTGTATGGTGATAATCCGGCAAAAGTAGGACCAATGATATCCCAGTATTACTGTGAACTGGCCGATATTGCTACAGCCAAGGGCGATCTGAGCCTGGCGGATCATTATGCAAACCATGCATTACGCTATGATGCAGCATCAGTACGCGCTTCCATTATTCTGGCTGATATGGCGATGACGGCTGGAGATTATAAAAAGGCTAAAGTGTTGCTGAAGCAAATAGAAAAACAGGATGCCGAGTTTTTGCCGATGGTGATGGACAAACTGGTTGAATGCCACCACCTTCAGGATGAAACAGAGGATCTACTCGAATATCTCGACGAGCTCGACTCAAGACAATCGAGTGTGCCGCTGCTCGAATCGCATGCCAGTGTTATTGAACGTTACAAGGGTCAGGATGAGGCCATCGGTTATGTTATGGCTAAACTGGAAAAGAATCCCAGCCTTGGTGCCATGAACCAGTTATTGAGTTATAAGAAAACAGAAAGCGACAAGGATGTTTACACCATGATGCTGGGTTTAAAGACAGCCGTTAATGTTATGAAACGAGAACAGTCTGCATATCAATGCAAGCAGTGTGGATTCAAGAGCAATACCCTGTACTGGTTGTGCCCGAGCTGTCATAACTGGGCATCTGTCAAACCTTCTGCCTGTGAGCCTGCGTGATAATGACTGATTCAAAGATCATCGTTGCACTTGATTTCCCGGATGAAACCAGCACCATGCAGATGGTCGATCGCATCAATCCAGAGCTGTGCCGCCTGAAAATAGGTAAAGAGTTATTCACGCGCTGTGGCCCTGATCTGGTAAAGAAGATCGTTAACAGTGGCTACGATGTTTTTCTTGACCTTAAGTACCACGATATACCTAACACGGTGGCTAATGCCTGCAAGGCCGCCGCCGATTTAGGTGTGTGGATGATGAATGTCCATGCGCTGGGTGGGCCTGCAATGCTCAATGCGGCCCGTAACGCGTTGTCTGATTCAGACTCACCCCTGTTAATCGCTGTAACGATTCTAACCAGCAGCAGCGATGATGATTTAAAAGCGGTGGGAATTAATCAGGGTATTAAAGACATGGTCAATCGTCTGGCATTACTGTCAAAAGATCAGGGTCTGGACGGTGTGGTTTGTTCGGCGCAGGAAGCGAGTGATCTTAAATCCGCCCTGGGACATGATTTTATTCTGGTAACGCCAGGTATTCGACTGCCTGCAGATGATGCCGGTGACCAGAAAAGGATTGTTTCTCCAACGGATGCTGTTAGACAGGGTTCAGATTATCTTGTTATTGGCAGGCCGATTACGCAGGCGGATGATCCGGTTCAGAAATTGCTGACAATCAATTCAGAAATTTCCCAATTGTGATTGTCCTGGCGTTTATTTAATCTACCTGCTCTTATTAACAACAACACAAGGACGCGACATGAAAAAGTTCAAAACATTTCTATTTATCGTTTTATTCTCATTCTCAAGCCTGCTTTATGCGGCACAGGTCAATATAAATACCGCTGATGCAGATACGCTTTCAAGTGAGCTGTCCGGCATCGGGCAAAGCAAGGCAGAGGCTATCGTGGCTTATCGTGAGCAGCATGGCCCTTACAAACAGCTTGAGGATCTGACCAATGTTAAAGGTATCGGTATCGCTACCATCGAAAAAAACAAAACAAAAATAACCCTGGAATAATTACTTAATCAGTAACCTGGTTGAATAAAAAAAGCCCGCATCGCGGGCTTTTTTTTATCTCTGCAAGCCCGCATATTACATAAGAGCACTCAGAAATTTACTTAAGCATATGAATTGGATTGGAATATTTCGTATATTAGAAAAGTACACTATGTACCCAACCACGTTATGCAGTTTTTGGAATAATTTCAGCGGCCATTTTGCCCGATAGACCTGTAAGCATAGCTATGGCTATGCTTTTCGGTCGATCGAACAAACTGACTCACTGACTGATTTTATAAAATATGCCCCATTGTCTGCATTCTCACGCAATATACGGGCTAGAATGCTCACCCATGACACAAACAAGTAGCAACCTGTTCGAAGCGGCCCTGTGCTGCATCAAAATTGAAGACCCGTTTAAAAAAGCATCCGCTGCAAAAACATTATATAAACAATGGTGTGGTAATGAGCTCGATGCCAGGTCGCTGAAAGAACCTGAACGTATATTAGACCCGGGACGGCCTGTGCGCCCACGCCTGGTTGATCCCAGGCAAGTGCCAAAAAGAGGTTTTAAATCAAGGCAGGGCCTGGTGAAACTTGCCCATGCTATCGCCCATATAGAATTTAATGCCATTAACCTGGCACTGGATGCAGCCTATCGTTTCAGAGGCATGCCGCATGATTTCTATACCGATTGGCTTCGTGTTGCTGCAGAAGAATCGAGCCATTTTAAAATGCTGGCAGAATACCTTGAAAATAATGGTGTGCAATACGGGGATTATGATGCGCATAACGGATTATGGGAAATGGCACTCAAAACAGACCATGATGTCATGGTTCGAATGGCACTGGTGCCGCGTGTACTGGAAGCCAGGGGGCTGGACGTGACGCCGGCAATGATAGACAAGCTGGACAAAGTGGGTGAGCAGCAACTTGTAGATATACTGAAGGTCATCCACAAGGAAGAGATTGGTCACGTGCTGATTGGCACCCGATGGTTTAACTATGTTTGCGAGCAGAGAGCCTTGTCACCGCGTGTCATTTTCACCGAGCTTCTCGACAGGCATATGAATGGTTCCATTCAGGGTCCGTTTGATGAAGATTCCAGGGCGAGGGCAGGGTTTACCGAAGATGAAATGCAACATCTTGTACAAATGAGCAAAAGAAGAGAGGCAGAAAATTGAACATCAAGTTTTTATCTGTATATATATCGGCCTGGTTATTAATAACATTATCTACACCGTCCGGTGCAACTGAAGCAATAAATGCTGTAAAGCTTGTATATCAGGAACAGGAAGAGGGTGTCGCTCCATACCTTGTTACTTTCACAGTATCAAGCGACTATCTAAGGATCGATGACGAGTCAGACGACAGCGGCTACATCGTGTTCGATATCAGTAACAACAGGATTTACAGCGTCAGTCATTTTGACAAGTCCATTCTTGTTATCGCGCAACACCCGGAGATAAAACACAATCCTGATTTTGAAATAGATATTGAATACCAGGTCCTCGAAAATGCGCCGATGATTTCCGGGAAGCAGGTTTATAATTATCGCGTAAAAGCTATTGCCGGTGATAAAAGTGATACCTGTATGGATATCCAGCTGGTCCCCGGCTTGCTGCCTGAGGTTTCAAAAACACTGCAAAGTTTCCAGGAAATCATCTCAGGCCAGCATGTCAGCAGCCTGGGAAACACCCCCGAGGAGTATCAAACTCCATGCTACCTGGTCGACCAGGTTTATAACAAGGGTGACTATTACAGCAAAGGGTTCCCTATCCAGGAATGGCACAGTAACGAAAAGAGACGTCAACTGATGAACTATGAAGACGTGGAAGTGGACGCTTCTGTATTCGAAATACCGCAGGAATACCGGCAGTATTCCCTGAAATAATTCCTTCGCTACGATAGTTATCGTAAAGCTTGAACGGAAGGTTTAACCGCAGAGGCGCGGAGGCGCAGAGAAAATATAATATGTAGTGTTTTATATTAATGTAGGAGCGGCTTTAGCCGCGAACATCTGTTCGGTTACACGAAACAGAATTCGCGGCTAAAG
>CALLCZ010000080.1 GCA_937998645.1 uncultured Gammaproteobacteria bacterium | reverse complement strand
AGTGCTTATCACCTTGATGGCAAGAGGGTGGCAATCTGCCTGGCCGGATACACGCTGTATTGCAGGCACGACGAATTGATAAAACGTGGTCATCACTGAAACCGGGTTACCGGGCAGTCCAAAGTAGGCCGAATTACCTAGCCGACCAAATGTAATCGGGCGACCGGGTTTCATCGCAATCTTCCAGATGTGTATTTCCCCCATGGTTTCGACGATCTGTTTCACATAGTCGGCTTCACCAACTGAAACGCCACCTGTGGTGATGACCAGGTCGGCATTACAGGATGCATTTTTAAAGGCCTGTCGAAGATCTTCCGGATTATCTTTCACTATGCCCAGATCGACTATTTCAACATTCAGCTGACTCAGCATGCCGTGGAGACTATAACGGTTGCTGTCGTAAATATCGCCAGTGCCCAATGTGTCACCGACTGGACGTAGCTCATCACCAGTCGAAAAAAAGGCAATTCGCGGCTTTCGGTATACTTCAATTTCACAGATACCGATGGAGGCCATTACACCCAGGTCGGCAGCATGAATATGGTGGCCATATGCAAGTACAATGCTGTCTTTGGCTATGTCTTCACCGGCCTGCCGCACGTTCTGGCCCTGTTTGTGTCCCGTTGCAATTCGTATTTGTGTGTCAGAGATGTGTTCGACGTGCTCCTGCATTACAACGGTATCTGTACCCTCGGGCATTACTGCGCCTGTCATAATGCGCACACATTGGCCTGCAGGACATGGCTCCCTGAAGGGCTTTCCTGCAAACGCTGTGCCGGCCACGCTGTACTGACGCGGGCCTGACTGCGGCAGGTCGTCACCGGCTAGGGCGTATCCATCCATGGCGGAATTGGTGTGTCCAGGTACATTTAAAGTTGAAATAATATCCTTCGCCAGTACCCTGTTTAAACTTTGATGCAGTGTCTGTTTTTCGATATCTTTTACCGGCGTGATTCTCGCCAGTATCCTTTGCCTGGCGTCCGAAACCGTAATGGCTTCAGTATCGAAATCATCAGCGCAACTTGCCTGTGTTTTTAATTTATCACTTAACATGGTGCTGAATCATTTCGTGATACGACGCATGGGAGGGTGCATTACTATGTGTTTATTAACATAAGAGATGATGAATTCAGCAATCTCATCCACATTATTCAAATCGAGTAGTTGAGGTGTGGGCGTCACAGTGACGTTTGCGTCAGTTGCCAGGGCAATAATATCTTTATCCTGTGTGCATAAAAGCGGCTTACCGAGACCGGGTCTGTGGAGCTCGATTTTTGCAAAGCTTTCGCTTTTGAAGCCTTCCGCTATAACCAGGTCGAGATCATTAATGTCTAATGCAGCCAGGGCATCTGATAAAGCGGGTTCATTTTTATCTGCCGGATTCTCTTTTATCCATGCGATGCGCTTATGTGATGCAACAGCAACCTGTTCGGCACCGGCCTGACGAAACTCGTAACTGTCTTTTCCAGGATGATCAATGTCAAAATCGTGATGTGCATGCTTTACAACGCCTACACGTAGACCTTGCTGTTTTAATCTGGGTATCAATTGTGTTAATAGCGTGGTCTTGCCTGTACCGCTATAAGCGCATAAGCCTATTAAAGGCAATGGAAACTGTATCATGACAGCATGCCCTCATTTTGCAATCGGTCGCGTTGCTCGGCTGTGTTTATGTTTCTGAATGTCTCAGGGCAGTCTGAAAAATCAGCGAGTGCAACCCGGTGCTGGCTGTACCAGAGGTCGATTTTACGTTCGCCTGAATCAAGGAAGCTGCCAAGGCTGTTTGATAATGTAACCGGCATTAACGAATAGACGGGTTGCATGCGATCACCGTCGTGGGCTACAGCGATTTCGGCATTGTTATCGGTCAGGGAAGAAATCAGCCGATCAACCAGGTCTGCGGGTAGAAACGGGCCGTCGCACGGCAGGGTGACAATATGGCTTGTTGTTGAGCTTTTCATGGCGCAAATAAAACCGGCTAATGGCCCCTGGTAGTCAGCCAGGGCATCTGAAACGACAGGGTATCCATAACGGGAATATTGTTCTTGATTGCGATTGGCATTCAGTATTATTGACTCGACCTGGGGTTTGATAGCGTCAATGACGTATTCAATCAACGGGCGGTTTGCAAGTTCCACAAGTCCCTTGTCTTTGCCGTCCATCCGTCTGCCTTTGCCACCTGCAAGGATGACTGCCGTTACATTATGTTTATTTAGCATTTGTATTCAGATTTTTTCTGTAATGAATAGGCGTAACGTTATCACTAGTTCTGAATCGATGCACACTGCCTTCGCTGATTTGTAACAGGGTATCCGTCAATGCGCCGAAGTGTACCGGGTCATGGCTGGATACAACTAATGCCACACCCTGTTGTTTGAGGTTGGTCAGTAACTGAATCGTACGTAAACGGGAAACCTGGTCCATGCTAGTAATGGGTTCATCAAGCAACAATATCTTCGGGTTTCTAAGCCAGGCACGTGCGATGGCTACACGCTGACGCTCACCACCGGACAGTGTTTTTGCGGAATTCCTTGCAATGCTTTCCAGTCCGGCCCAATCAATTGCTGAGTTTATCCGATCGATGCGCTGTATGCGGGTAAGTTTGTTACTTAAAGAAAAGTTCAGGTTGCTGACGACATCGCCATCAAACATGTATGGCTGCTGGTGTAGATATACCGTGGTCGGTTTTAACTGTTGTCGATATTTATTCCAGTCATACTTGCCAATGCCTGTATTAACGAGGCATGAGTCGGGGGCTTGAAGACCGGCGATTATACGTAACAGGGTGGTTTTCCCGGAACCGTTTTTGCCACATAGCAAAGTGCATCTGCCACTGACTATTTCCAGTTCTGTGTCAGTTAATACCTGCTGATGACCAAAGCGTATCGCTATATCAGAAAAATAGATGTGCGTGTTATGCATGTTTGTCTTTAGTTTAATTGCTTAAATGCCCTTTACCCTGGAAGTACTGTAAGGATGTATTCAGGGTAAAGGCCAGAATAATCAGCACTATACCCAGTGCAATACCCTGTGAGAATTCGCCCTTGCTGGTTTCCAGTGCTATGGCTGTGGGAATGTTGCGGGTGTAGTGCAGGATGTTTCCGCCCAACATCATGGATGCGCCCACTTCTGCTATGATGCGGCCGTAGGCGGCAAATAATGATGCGAGCAATCCAAATCGCGCCTCTTTCATTACTGTATAAAAAGCCCGTGTCGGGCTGGCGCCCAGGGTGCGAGCTGTTTCCCATGCGCGTTTATCAACAGCCTGGAAAGCGGCATGACCCATCGCTACCAGGATGGGAAAACACAATGCAGCCTGGCCAATGACCATGGCCGATTGCGTAAACAGTAATTTCCAGTCGCCCATAGGACCCTGTCTGGAAAGCAGCAAATAAAAAGTCAGGCCAACCACAACAGCAGGTACGGCCAGCAGCGTGTTGAATACCGAGATGATTAATCGCCGCCCGGGAAAATCGGTGTTGGCCAGTATGAATGCGATTGCCAATGCGGGCGGGACGCTGATAAGGATAGCCGTGCTGGAGACCTGGAACGACACAGCAATAATGGCCCATAATTCCGCATCTCCGCTGAATAGTAAGTAGAAGGCATCCAGGGTTACTGATGTGGATTGGTCCATTATTGCGTGTTATCGGCTGGTTTCTTTTCCGGCTATCTGTCTGGCATTGGCCGAAGGCTTAAACAGCAGGGTATCGTTGATAGCAAACTTGCCAATTAACGATTGGCCTGTCTCTGAAGTAAACCAGGATATCAATGCTTTGGCGCCCTGATAGTTAATATCGGGGTAGCGTTCCGGGCTTACTGCGATGATATGGTAGGGGTTATACAGTTTCGGATCACCCTGGCTGAGTATTTTTAATGGTGATTTGTCCATGTAGGCTAACCATGTACCGCGATCGGTCAGTGTAAAAGCATCGAGCTCAGCGGCCATTTGTAATACTTTTCCCATGCCCTGGCCGACTTCACGATACCATTTTCCCTGGGCGCTGACACCGGCCGCTTTCCACAAGTTGAGTTCTTTTTTATGGGTTCCTGAATTATCGCCTCGCGAGATGAATGTAGACCTGCTTTCAGCAATCTGTTGCAGTGCTTTGATAATGTCATTGTCTGGCTGGATATTGCTGGAAGAGGGGCCAACCAGTACGAAATCATTGTACATGACGTAATTGCGTTTTTCGCCATAACCGGATTTAACAAATTCAGTTTCCGCTTCCGGGGCGTGTACTAACAAAACGTCGGCATCACCATCACGCCCCATGCGTAATGCTTTACCGGTACCGACAGCAATCACATGTACCCGGTATCCGGTCTTGTTTTCAAATGCCGGCAGCAGGTATGAAAGTAAACCGGAGTTATCGGTGCTGGTGGTGGTAGCCAGACGAATAATGCCATTGCTTTTGTCAACCATGTCCGTATCTGCAATAGCGTCTCCCAGAACAAGCACAGAGGCGAGTATTAGAATATTAGTTATTGTTGATTTCATTAATTGCATGCATTACCTTTCAAGGCCATTGGCAAAAGAAAGTACTGGTAATCCAGTTGTTGTGCTGATGCGCATCTTGAAGAAGGATGAACGCTCAGTAATATTCAATGAAGCAATAGCTATGCCAATTGAGGGTTGAGTAGTGTGTTGGCTCGAAAATCTTTTGGCAGGCTATGTATAAAGCGGATAATTGTTAGTGAATGCCGAATGAAATAGACGTGGACCTGATAACGTGCATAATATAAATGACAATTTGGGTAATTTTGGCTACACCGCGATTTAGTAGCAAGGACAAATTGTCTCAATATTAGCGTTTACTGAATCAACTATGGATGGGTTGGTAATTATCTCAAACATCAGAAATGGTATAGCGCATGAAATCAAGTGAGCAGCGAATCAAACACGATTCAATTCATGAATCTGCATCTGTAGTTGCTGGTGATTCAGGCACAGCAATCAAAAATTCAATGAGTTCTGTACTTATCGTTGATGATGAGGCGGGTATAAGAAGTTTCCTGCAAAAAGGATTGTCCAGCAGATTTGGTTTAATCGAAGTAGCAGAGGACGTTGAAACCGCCAATGAGCTAAGAAAACGCTGTCATTTTGACCTGATAATCGCAGACATTCGCCTGCCCGGACGTTCCGGTGTTGAATGGGTTACCGAGTTGCGCGAACAGGGCAGTATTACTGAAGTCATATTCATTACTGCTTATGCCGACATAGAAACGGCTATATCCGCTCTGCGAGCAGGCGCAGCTGACTTCATTATGAAGCCGTTTCGTATGGAACAAATGCATGCATCTGTTGAGCGATGCATGGAAAAACAAAAGTTTCAACGTGAAAACTATGTTTTGCGTCGTGAAGTCAAAACCCATTATGACAGTGCGGGCATGGTGGGTGATTGCGATTTGATCAAGAACGTCTGTGATGTAATCAAGCGTGTTGCACCCATGTCATCGACAGTTTTGATTACCGGTGAAACAGGTACCGGTAAAGAGCTTGCTGGCCGTGCCATGCACAAGTGGAGCAAGCGCTCGGGCAGCTTCGTACCGATAAATTGCGGTGCAATGTCAGCTGAACTGCTCGAGAGCGAGTTGTTTGGACATACCCGCGGCGCCTTTACCGGTGCACATCAATCCCGCGAAGGACTGTTCATGTATGCCAATGGCGGGACCCTGTTTCTTGATGAAATTGGAGAAATGCCGTTGAGCATGCAAACCAATTTACTGCGCGTTATGGAACAGCAAAGTATTCGTCCGGTCGGTAGTAACAAGGAGTATCCTGTTGATGTTCGCGTTGTTGCGGCAACGAACAGGGACTTGTATGAAGAAGTAAAAAAAGGCGAGTTTAGAGAAGATCTTTATTATCGCCTCGATGTGCTTAGCATCAGGATGCCATCTTTGAAGGAAAGGCTGGAAGATCTGCCCGCACTGGTCAACCACTTCTCAGCCATGCTGGCTGGCGAAATGGGTGTAGCTAAACATGAAATCGATGACAATGAACTGTCTCTGCTTGAAAGTTACTCCTGGCCAGGAAACATACGCGAGTTGAAAAACGTGATCGAAAGAAGCCTGTTATTAAACAGAAAACCCAGTGAATGTATGGCTTATACAACTGCCGGCATCCAGGCTTCTGTTGCCCCTGAAGATACCTGCCAGAAACTCGATGAAATAGAAAAAAGGCACATCCTTAAAGTGCTGTCAGATACTGATGGAAATAAATCATCAGCTGCGAGAATACTGGGTATTTCCCGTAAAACACTCGACAGAAAAACCAGGCTCTGGCAGACCGGGTAAGACAGTTCAGTCACACATGCCGCCATTAACGCGTTTTATTGAAACGATTCTTGGCACAGTACGATACAAGTTACTGGCACTTGTATTGTTTCCTATCTTGCTGGTTATGCCTATTGCACTGGTACTGGCGATCTACTGGGGGAAGGGGTTTTCCTACGACCAGTTATTCATAAAAGTTAACACCGATTTATCCGTTGCCCATGATGTCTTCAAGCGGATTCGCGAAGACTATTTAACCCGCCTGGCCGTGTTAGCCGAGTCGCATTCTTTTTATGTGGCACTGGAAGCAGAAGATTATGAATCAATCAAGCAACAGGCCACCATATTAAAAAACACAACGGGTTTTGATTATCTACATGTGCTGGATGCAGAAGGTAAACTGTTAATCGGTGATGCTGCTGAGGCGTACGATCGTGAATCGCAATTGTTGCTTACGGCTCAACAGGGCGATCCCGATGTGGGCATAGAGATTTTCGACCAGGCAAGGCTGCTGGCAGAAAATAAAACCCTGGCCAGGAAAACAATACTACCGCTGGTGGAGACAGTGCGTGCCGGACCTACGAGTCGAAAAATTGAAGACCGTGGCATGGTTATTCGTGCAATATATCCGGCAAAAAACGCTAAAGGCAAAGTGCTTGCATTGCTCGATGGCGGGGTTTTACTCAATTCGAATTTTGGCTTTGTCGACACCATTCGTGACCTGGTTTACGGGCCTGGAAGTCTGCCAGAAGGCAGTATTGGTACTGTCACTGTATTTCTGGATGATGTACGGATCTCTACCAATGTAGCATTAAAGCCGGGTGAAAGAGCGCTGGGAACACGTGTCTCGAACGAGGTAAGAGAGCGGGTACTGGAGCAGGGCGAAGTCTGGATTGACAGTGCTTTTGTGGTCAATGACTGGTACATCTCATCGTACGAGCCCATAGTCGATATTAATGGCGAGCGGGTCGGGATGCTTTATGCCGGATTCCTGGAAGCGCCGTTTCGCCAGGCTTTGTGGAAAGCGCTGGGCGTACTGGCCCTGCTATTCATCGTGCTAATGATACTGTCTGCCTGGTTATCCATACGGGGTGCTAAAACCATATTCAAGCCGCTGGAAGCCATGAGTGCGGTCATTAAAGCAACGCGTGAAGGAAAACAGCAGCGTATTGGCAAGCAGGAATCAAAAGACGAGATCGGAGAGCTGTCCCGCGAGCTGGATATCATGCTCGATTTGCTGCAGGAGCGCAGTCAACAGATTCAGCAGTGGGCAGAGCAGCTTGAAGTCAAAGTCACCGAAAGAACTGCTGAGCTCGAACAGAAAAATGTCGACCTTCACAAAACAATCGACGTGCTAAGGAAGACCCGCGAACAGCTTGTGCTCGCAGAAAAAATGGCGGCTTTGGGTGAACTCACCGCGGGCGTGGCACATGAAATCAATAACCCGGCACAGGTCATCCTGGGCAACCTGGATGTTGTAATCGAGACTCTTGGTTCTGAAATAGAACCCGTTGGTGAAGAGGTGGAGTTGATTATTCAGCAGGTGTATCGCATCCAGGAGATAATAAATAATTTATTGCAGTATGCCCGTCCAGGTGAATATGCAGGTTACCTGAAGAAAGTTAATGTTCATACGGTTATCAATAATACGCAGAAGTTATTGCAGCATATGAGAAAGTCATATTCCTTTGAACTGGAACTCGACCTGAAAGCAAAGCAGCTGGTTAGAATCAATGAGCAGGAACTTGAGCAGGTGCTGGTTAACCTGATGGTCAACGCAATTCATGCTTTGAACAAGGAGAATGGAAAAATAAGTGTAGCGGCCCGCGACTGGGACAATAAAGGCGTGGTCATACTGATTAAAGACAATGGTTCAGGCATGGACCATGAGCAAATAAGCCGTATATTCAACCCGTTTTACAGTACCAAACAGCAGGGGGAGGGAACCGGTCTGGGTCTGTCGTTAAGCTATGGTTTGATACGACGTTATGGCGGAAATATAACGGTAGCATCTACCCCGGGATCAGGTGCGGAGTTCTATGTATGGCTGCTGTCCGAACCCGTTCTGGTCGCTGATGAGGAAACCATATCAGAGCAGCTGCACGAATTCGATACTGTTGCCGCGAATGTCAGGTTTGGTGAATAGTGTGTAAGCAGAGTGAGAATATATACACATTGACAGTACGGTGGAAGTGTCGTTATCAATATGAATGATGAGCAATTATTACGCTACGGCCGACAGATCATGTTGCCACAGATCGACGTTGAAGGTCAGCAACGCCTGCTTGACTCCAGTGTGATCATATTTGGCATCGGTGGGCTAGGCTCCCCCGTGGCGCTGTACCTGGCAGCATCGGGTGTGGGTGAGATTGTTATCGTCGACGATGACAAGGTCGACCTGACCAATTTGCAGCGCCAGATCATTCACAGCAGTAAACGCCTCGGGCAGCTGAAAGTGAATTCTGCTGCAGAAGCGATAGAGTCGCTAAACCCGGAGACCAGGGTCAGTGTCATCGCAGACAGAATAAGTGGCGAGGATTTGAGGCACAGTATTCAGCATGCTGACGTGGTGATAGATGCAACGGATAACCTGGCTTCGAGGCTGGAGATCAATCAGCAGTGTTATACAACGCGTACGCCGCTGATATCAGCATCGGCGGTTCGGTGGGAAGGGCAGTTAACCGTATTCAATTCACGTCTGAATAACAGTCCTTGCTATCAATGTTTTTACGGAAGCATGGGTGAAGTGGGACAGAGTTGCAGTGAAAACGGTGTCATGGGACCCGTAGTGGGTATGCTGGGCTGTATGCAGGCAAATGAAACTATCAAGCTGTTGACCGGAGCAGGCAATTCGCTGGTCGGGCGCGTACTGATGCTGGATGCATTGAATATGGACTGGCAATATGTACGACTGGAGCGTGACCCGGCATGCCCTGTGTGTGGCGGCCGAATAGATAATGTTTAATAGTGGGACTTCATCTAACCCCGTGGCCGAGTCCGGTAAAACGGTTGCCACAGAGACACAGAGATCACAGAGATTTACAAGGTATATTCAACGTAAAGACGCTAAGGCGCCAGGTTCGGGAAGATCGTTGTTACCAAGTATTCGCAGGAGATTCTGTGGCGAACACTTAAAGGTATATCTCATTTCGAACGAAATAACAAAATTAATATTCGCGGCTAAAGCCGTTCCTGCAGGCAATCATAAAAACCTCTGTGTACTCTGTGCCTCTGTGGCAAGCGACTGAATACTTAGTGGTGGAATATATAATCTCGCTTCATTGTATCTTGTTTGAACAGCAGTTATATTATTTCGATAAAATGCAATCACGTTGAACTGGAAAATATGGACAAAGATATTCAAACAGCAATCGAAGCCGCCGTGTTTCGTCGCCTGATCGAGCATTTTGGCGAGCGTACAGATGTGCAGAATATTGACCTGATGAATCTGTCGGGATTCTGCCGTAACTGCCTGTCCAAATGGTACAGTGCCGCAGCACAGGAGCTTGGTCAGGAAGTGGATTACGAACAGGCAAGGGAAATTGTTTATGGCATGCCGTATTCAGAATGGAAAGCAAAGTATCAACTGGAAGCAACAGAAGAACAGCTGGCGGCTTTTAAAAATGATAAGCAAAAGTAATTATCTGCCTATCGCTACTCGGCCCCAGGTAAATAAAAGCTTTAGTCCACAGATCAACGCAGATAAACACAGATAAGAGCTGCATTGTCCGCAAATAACGCGAATAAAGAAAAAACTAACTAACTATGGTTTTATTGCGTTCTTCGCGGACAAGAAATAGCACACGTATTATCCATTGCTGTCCCACATAATTTTTACATGAAAGTATTAGCCACTATTAATACTGTGATCACATGGTATCAAGCTGAAATTGGACATGAGATTCCAGAACAGAAATCATGTCATATCCGCGGAAGCGGATATCCAGCAAGTCATTGAATAGTATATGCACCCAAAGCCACTGGATTCCCGCTTTCGCGGGAATGACGAGTAAGTGGGACAGCAGTGCGTATTATCCGTGTTTATCTGCGTTCATCTGTGGGCTTGTTTTATTGTCTACTAGTCGTCTCCCCATACCAGTTCACCGGTCTTGCTCAGGTCGTAACCGCTCAGGGTTTCGGCAAGTTTCTGGCTGGTGAGAGATTTCATCCGGATGATTAATTCCTGAAACAATCGCCGAAACCATATTTGTTTTGGAATGACCAGGTCAAACGATTCCCAGCCAAAAGAAATAAAATCCAGCCCGTATTCGGTAGCTGCTGCGCGTACACCCGGTGCAATATCCGCAATGTCCATGACGATTGAAGCGGCGGCTTCGCGTTCAGACAGGGAAATGTTTACACTGTTGAGATCGTCTACGTTCAGGTTGAAAAGAGATAATCGTTCCATTAAAAAACGTTGGGCGCCGGCCCCGGGCTGTCGCAGCGACCATCTCAGTGGTTTGTTAAAAATCTCCTCGATAGTGTGATTGTGTAAATCAGCGTTTTTGTTGAGCATCAGGCCCTGCTCGCGTCTAAAGGCATGTATAAGTACCCAGTTACTGGCTTCGGAATGCTGTTTAAGTAAGGCAGGGTGTCGTATATGACTTTCAGTATCCGGTCCCCAGTGGATGCCGCATACATCGACACGGCGCGACTCCAGCAGGTTAAGACCCAACTGGGTTGCAGTGGGGCTGTAGCTGATGAGTGCGTAAGAACCTGTAGCTGCAGCATAATCGAGCACAATCCGGTAGAGCAGGGGGTCGTCGCTGCCTGAAAGAATGAGCCTGTCATTCAGCAGGCCTCCGTGTGAGGAGTCGAGCATCCATTTGTCGATGAGTTCACGCGGGAACATCCACTTCCCGGTTATTTTTGTTGCCGGGATGCGATTATCAGAAACCAGTGCATAGATCTTTTTTTCATTCAGATTGAGGTAGTTGGCGACCTGTTTCACACTCATGTAGACAAGCCCGGCATCTGTACTGGTTTGTGCGACAGCGGACATTTTCAAGTGCCAACCTGTTGTACGTTGACGCCTGGGCTGTGGCTGCTGCCTGCCCTGGTTATTGCATCGAATTGAATATATTCGGCGCCGTTATAAATCAGGAAATGACGGCCCTTGGCTCGCGCTATCAAGGTAACACCAACCTTGCGCGCCAGTTCACGGCCCATCTGTGTGACGCCCGACCTCGACAGCAGTAGCGGGATGCCCATTTGTGCAACTTTAATCACCATCTCCGATGTGAGGCGCCCGGTGGTATAGAATATCTTGTCGTTGCCCTCGATCCGGTTCAACCACATCGAGCCGGCGATGGCGTCAACTGCGTTATGACGGCCGACGTCTTCAACGAAATTTAAAATACTGGAATGCTGGCATAGCGCACAGCCATGAACGGCGCCAGCGCGTTTGTAAATCTCGTTATATTCATTGAGATTATGAAGCAGGTCATAAATTGTTGACTGTTTGATACTGATTTCCGGCAGGCGTATTTTTTCGATATTATCCATTAGTGCGCCAAATACTGTACCCTGGCCACAGCCAGTCGTTATTGTTCGTTTATTCAGTTTTTCCTCAATATTGTCGGCTGGCTTGTGTGTGGTAACAGCGACGGAATCGGTTTCCCAGTCGACCTGTATCGATTTTATATTGCTGATGTCGGAAACCATGTGTTGATTGCGTAGCCATCCCAGTATCAACAGTTCAGGTTGAGTCCCAAGTGTCATCACGGTGACGATTTCTCGCTTATCCAGGTACAGCGTTAGCGGACGTTCGGCTGCGATATAGCTTGTTCGAATCTTGCTAAACTCGTCGACAGCACTGACAGGCGATGAAGCATCCAGGCCTGCGTCGGTCATTTCAGGTCTATATATAATGTCTTGTGTCGGCTTATGCATCAGCACTAACCTCCTGTAACATTCATGTGTCTCAAGATGACTTCCCGTGTATTTAAATCGAAGTTGTGACCTTTGGGCTTGAGCTGCATTGATTGAACAATGGCATTACGCAAGGCTTCATCATCTGCAGGATTGGCGCGTACCACGCGTCTTAAATCCACAGAATGCTCCTGACCCAGGCACAACAGCAACAGGCCCTCGGCGGTCAGCCTGACACGGTTGCAGCTGTCACAGAAATTGTGGCTGTGCGGCGAGATAAAACCGACACGACTGTTGCTGTCTGACATGCGGTAGTAGCGGGCAGGCCCGCCGGTTTTTTCCGTGGTAGCGATCAGTTCATAGCGACGGCGCAGATCCGCAAGAATGTTATTGCTGGAGTAATAGGTGTCCACGCGCAGATGATCGTCGATCAGGCCCAGCGGCATTTCTTCGATAAAACTGATATCCAGTCCTCTGCGTCGGGCAAATTCGACCAGGTCGACAGCCTCGTCGTGGTTGATGTGCTTCAACATCACGGCATTGATCTTTACCTTGTTGAAGCCGGCGTCCAGCGCCGCATCGATACCGGCCAGCGTTTTATCCAGTTGTCCAACACGTGTAATCCGCCTGAAGCGGTCTGGCCGCAGTGAATCAAGACTGATATTGATGCGGCTGACGCCTGCTTCATGCAATGCACGGGCGTGTTTTGTTAACTGGGTTCCGTTCGTTGTCAGGGTCAAGTCCTTCAGATCGTCGAGTTCTCCCAGTTCCCTGAAGACTTTCATGATATTACTACGTGTTAACGGTTCGCCACCGGTGATGCGAATCCTGTTCACGCCCAGTGCGACGAAGGTCTTTGCGACGCGAACAATTTCTTCCAGCGTCAGTAACTGTGAACGCGGTACGAACTGCATGTTTTCTGACATGCAATACACACATCTCAGGTCACAACGGTCCGTTACTGATATTCTCAGGTAACTGACGCTTCTTCCAAAGCGATCAACCAGGCCGGGTCGTGTGTCGCTGACCTGGCTGTGTGGTGTTGAGAACGGGTTGTTTGTAGTCTGCATCCACGGACCTCGGTTTTTTAATCGCCATGTAATGTGTAGCAAGATCCGTTCCTACTTTGTTCGAGGAATGTAATCGAACGGCGCGATTCTCCAAATCCTTATGCTGTGGTGTTCTAAAGCAGTGCGCGCTGTTTATACACTGGCCTGGTCGGGTTTTCAGCAAACCCGCCTGGGGTAATTTGTCTCTGTCGCCTGCACACAAACGGACAAATTGTCGCAACTCGATATTGGCGCTGTTCGGTTAATGTCAAATATTGTTGTTTATCATCAAGTTGGATAAGTCTTTTTATACAAATACAAACTGGTACATAACTTGCTTGATAAAGGATTGATAAATAACTCAATCCTGCGTTTATGAAGCAAACTGAATCAGATGCCCTCGTGCAGAACCTGTCGATACCCGATCGGTTTCCTGTGACCGTGATTATGGAGCGGCGCCCTGCACAGGCCAGCCAGTGGATCGATTATGTATGGAGTGCGGTCGGCATTACCGTCGGAGCGTCACAGGATCATCAGGGCGAGGCCCGTGTCGACAGCATCGATGGCGATATTCAGCTGCACTACCACTCTGGATTCGATGTCAGGCTGTACATCGATGAATGCGACAGTTATTACCATAACCTGATGTCGCCGACACCGCAGTGTTACATCATGCTGCGACAGGATGACGCTGAAGAAGAGCCTGAACCGTTTCTGGTCAGCCTCAGCTTTGATGAAGCGCATGCCTATCTGGAAGGCGACGATACGGTCTTCGCAGTCGATATACCTGCCGAGATGTATCGATGGATCGAGTCATTCGTTCTCACGCACTATTGCCCCCAGCAATTAAAGAAACGTAAACGCAAGAACTGGAAGTCTGGCAACACAGGTCACTGAATTAAATGAGCCAGTCAAAAACTTCGAGGTTTAGCCACGAGGGCCAGGCAGAGACCGATTTTGTATCACGCTGGTCGCGGCTCAAGCACGAGGCCACTCAGGCGTCGCAAGAAACCGAAGATCGTCAGGCCATTAGCGGCGATGCTGCCAGCGAGTCCGATAAAACAGGTAACAACCAGGTATTGACCGATGCCGACATGCCGGACATCGACAGCCTGAGATTTGATTCTGTTTTCTCTGATTTCATGTCACCCGGTGTCAGTGAAAAACTGCGCAAGCTGGCCCTGCGCAAACTGTTTCACAGTGAAGTTTTCAATATCAGGGACGGACTGGACGAATATGATGATGACTTCACACAGTTCGAAAAGCTCGGTGACATCGTGACTTCGGACATGCACCACCAGATGGAAATGGAGGCGCGGTGCAGGGCAGAGCAGCTGTTGCAGGATGAAGAACAACAGGCTGACGACGCATCGCTGGAAGATGTCGAGAACGCCCGGCAGGAATCGGTCGAGTATCAGGGCGACGGTATCACCACACCAGCAGGGAACGATGAGGTCGAAGATCCGTTCCGTGAAGACGCGTCGGATGTCGCCGTTGAAGACAATGGTGATGAGCGAAAAGAATCAGTAACTGGAGGGAGCAAGGGCGATGAGTAATACGGTACCACCGGTGAAAAACATGAATGCCGCTGCAAACGCGGCTGCGATGTCGGCTGTCGAGCGGCTTGCGACGGAACCGACCAGCCTGATTCAGTACAGCTCGCGCGGCAGGGTCGTAGTCATCGGCGGCATCGATGCACAGGATTTTGCTACACGTCTGGCGGGTAATCTGACTGCACAGGTGATCCTGACACAGGGTGCGGTTGAGCCCGGTGTGCCCACGATACCGTTGGGTAACCGGCCGATCAGAATTGAAGGCTATCTGGGTAATTTCAATATTGTACTCGGTGAAGAAGGGCGGCCGAATTGTGAGTCGCTGCAGGTCGATATGATTCTTGACCTGAGCGAAGTGCCACTGCTGGCCATGCCGTTAAAACCGCCGGGATACCTGACCTCGATTGCGGAAGAGCCTTACCTGACCGAAGTCGAGCAGGCGCTGAAAGACCTGACCGGCACTTTCGAGAAGCCCAAATACTTCTCCTATGATGCGGCAATCTGTGCACACGGGCGCTCCGGCATCGCAGGCTGCAGTCTGTGTATCGATGCCTGTCCTGCGGAAGCGATCAGCTCTCTGATCGAGTCCGTCGAGGTTGATCCGCACCTGTGTCAGGGCGGAGGCGTTTGCGCCAGCGTATGCCCGACAGGTGCGATTCGATATGTTTATCCGACAGTAACGGATACCCTGCATACGCTGCGCACGCTGCTGAGCAGCTATGCCGGGGCTGGAGGCAGCAATGCCGTGGTTGCGTTTGTCGCCCAGGCCGAGGCCGACAGGCTGGAGAACAGGCCGGACAACCTGCTTGTTGTCGTTGTCGAGGAGCTTGCCAGTACCGGTATGGATGTGTGGCTGTCTGCACTGGCTTATGGCGCTAATGCGGTATTACTGGTGGACGCAGGCGCGATGCCGGACAGCGTCGCAGGTTTTATCAGGCTGCAGGTCGACACGGCAGACAGCATATTGCAGGGACTGGGCTATCAGCACAATGCAATCCGGATTGTCGATAACGAATCACTTGCGCTGAACTGTGATACGGCAAGTCCATTAAACCTGCAAACAGTGGCCAGCTTCGCTGGCTCGACGGAGAAGCGCCGAACCCTGCTGCAGGCGATTGATCATTTGTATCAGCAGAGCAGTGCTGCGCGTGAATTGATACCGCTGCCGGCTCAGTCACCGTTTGGTCGTATCAATGTCGACGCGAATGCATGCACGCTGTGCATGGGCTGCACCTCGGTGTGCCCATCGAAAGCACTGAGTGCAGGCAACGAGATACCAAAGCTCGAGTTTTACGAAATCAACTGTGTGCAGTGTGGTATCTGCGCTGCGGCCTGTCCTGAGCATGCAATAAACCTGGAGCCAAGACTGGTCGCTGACGCCGAACAGCGTCGTGCGATGGTCGTGCTCCACGAGGAAGAGCCTTTTTGCTGTATCCGATGCGGCAAGGCTTTTGCAACCCGATCCATTATCGACAACATGACGAAAAAACTCGCCGGGCATCACATGTTCCAGTCGGAGCGTGCGATACAACGCCTGATGATGTGTGAAGACTGTCGCGTGATCGATGTGGTACAGGACCAGGATGCGATGCGTACCGCCTGAATGCGCATGACGGATAAACAGGGTCATTACAGACCAGCAGACAATTCGGGTATCACGAAAAGTGCTAGCTAATAGATCATTTTGGGTAATCGTTTATGAATAATTTGCCGTTTTTGTCATTTTTGTCCATCAGTAACTGGCCTGGTGCTTGCATATGAAAAGTAAATGCAACGAAACGATGAGCATGCAGACACAAACACCATCCGGGATTGTTGATCGTGTTCGGGATGATGCCCCGAAATTCAGCAATCAACGGGGAAGGGGGGAAACGGGGGACCGGGACCAGGCAACAGAGAATCAGTACCGTGCCGTTGCCTATAGCATGCTGGCAGCACTGCTGAGAAATCCACCCGAACAGGAGGTGCTGAACAGGGTGACCGGTCTGGCAGACGTGATCGAGGACAAGGATGAATTCGCGGTGGCGATGTCAATGCTCGGGCTTTCAGCGCGAGCAGCCAGACCGCTCGAACTGGACGACGAATTTCATGCGCTGTTCATCGGCATCGGACGTGGTGAGCTGGTGCCATATGGTTCCTGGTATCTCACCGGGTTTTTGATGGAGAAGCCACTGGGTGTGCTGCGTGATGACCTGGCGGCTATCGGTTATCAACGCAGTGACGGGACCAGGGAACCGGAGGACCACGTTGCTGCACTATGCGAGGTGATGGCCCTGATGATCAATGACGGTCACAGTCTGGAACAGCAGAGACTGTTTTTCGACAGGCACATCGCATCCTGGTTTGGAACGTTTTTCAGGGACCTGGGCGAGGCGAAATCAGCCGTTTTTTATCGCTCGGTCGCAAGATTCGGCAAGGCGTTTTTCGATTTTGACAAACAGTATCTGGCAATGGGTGTTTAGTCGATTGCAGATGCATACAGACGATGCATCAATCAACAGAGGGTTTTGAACATGAGTAAAAGATCACACTTACCCGATTCACAACGTCGTAAATTTTTGCGAGGTTCAATCGTCGCAGCGACCGGTGTCGCCGCAGCCTCAACGATCGCGGGATCATCGCTGGCCGGTATCGCCGAGACCGATGCAGGTGTCGAAGCCGACAAAAAGGAAGGTTACAGGCTGACTAAACATATTGCCGATTACTACAAGAGCGCTGCTGTCTGATCATGCAGGCGTGCAGGGGATAGAACTATGAAGCTTATCAAGAAATCAGATCAGGTTATTGCTCCCGGGACTGAGAACTCAATGCTGCAAGACAACACGACGTTGGATGCTTCTGCTGGATCGAGCATGACGCGCCGTGAGTTTCTGCACAATTCCAGTCTGGTCGCCGGCGGTGCAGCGTTAACGACGATGTTTTCACCGTCGATGATGAAGAAAGCAAACGCCACGGCTGCATCGGGTAGCGGTGCCGTGAAAGAGATAAAGACGGTCTGCACCCACTGTTCAGTCGGTTGCGGCATCATCGCTGAAGTTCAGAACGGTGTCTGGACCGGACAGGAACCGGCGTTCGATAATCCCTTCAACCTGGGCGCGCATTGTGCCAAGGGTGCATCGGTACGCGAACACGGTCACGGCGAACGTCGCCTGAAATACCCGATGAAACTGGTTGACGGTAAATGGAAGAAATTGTCCTGGGATCAGGCGATCAACGAGGTCGGTGACAAGCTGCTGGAAATCCGTGAACAATCCAGTCCCGATTCGGTATACCTGCTGGGTTCGGCCAAGCACAGCAACGAACAGGCCTACCTGTTCCGCAAGTTCGCTGCAATGTGGGGCACCAACAACGTCGATCACCAGGCGCGTATCTGTCACTCGACCACCGTGGCCGGGGTAGCCAATACCTGGGGTTACGGTGCAATGACCAACTCCTTGAACGACATCCACAATTCCAAAGCCATCATGCTGGTAGGCGGCAATCCCGCGGAGGCGCACCCGGTGTCATTGCTGCATATCTTCAAGGCCAAGGAAGAGAACAATGCGCCGCTGATCGTGATCGACCCGCGCTTCACCCGTACCGCGACCCATGCCAGCCAGTTTGTCCGCATCCGTCCGGGCACCGATGTGCCGATCGTCTGGGGCATGCTGCACCATATTTTCAAGAACGGCTGGGAAGACAAGGAGTTCATCCGCCAGCGTGTTTACGGCATGGACGAGATCAAGAAAGAAGTTGCGAAATGGAATCCCGAAGAAGTCGAACGCGTCACCGGCGTGCCGGAGAAAGAAGTGTATGCCGCGGCCAAAACCATGGCCGAGCACCGACCGGGTACCTTCATCTGGTGCATGGGCGGCACCCAGCACACCATCGGCAACAACAACACGCGTGCCTACTGCGTATTCCAGCTGGCACTCGGTAATATGGGCGTAGCCGGTGGTGGCACCAACATCTTCCGCGGTCACGACAATGTTCAGGGCGCAACAGACCTGGGCGTGCTGGCCAATACGCTGCCAGGTTACTACGGACTCAGTGACGGCGCGTGGAAACACTGGGCTGGTGTCTGGGACCTCGATGTCGAGTGGGTCAAGAGCCGCTTCGACCCGGGCAGCTATGAACAGAGCAAGGACAAGGATGTACCGGTGATGAATACCAAGGGTATCCCGGTGTCACGCTGGATCGACGGCGTGCTCGAAGACAAGGCAAACATCGCTCAGAAAGATAATGTGCGTGCGATGATTTTCTGGGGGCATTCGCCCAACAGCCAGACCCGTGGCCTCGAAATGAAAAAGGCCATGGAGAAGCTCGATATGCTCGTCGTCGTCGATCCGTATCCAACGGTGTCGGCGGTGATGCATGACCGCAAGGACGGCGTCTACCTTCTTCCGGCTTCGACGCAGTTTGAGACCTATGGCTCCGCGACCGCAACGAACCGTTCGCTGCAATGGCGCGACCAGGTTATCGAACCGCTGTTCGAATCCCTGCCTGACCATACCATCATGTACAAGCTGGCGAAAAAACTCGGTATCGCCGACCAGTTGACCAGGCATATTGAAGTCAAAAATGATGAACCCGTGGTCGAAGACATCACCCGCGAGTTCAATCGCGGCATGTGGACCATCGGTTATACCGGACAAAGCCCGGAACGTATGAAATTGCAGCAGCAGAACTGGGGTACGTTTGACTTCACCACGCTGAAGGCCGAAGGCGGTCCCTGTGATGGTGAGTACTACGGCATGCCCTGGCCCTGCTGGGGCAACCCGGAAATGAATCATCCGGGAACGCCGAACCTGTACGATACCAGCAAAAATGTGGCCGATGGCGGTCTGACCTTCCGGGCCAGGTTTGGTGTCGAACGCAATGGCGTCAACCTGCTGGCGGAAAATTCCTACTCCAGGGGCTCCGAGATCAAGGATGGCTACCCCGAGTTCAGTGACAAGGTGTTGAAGAAGCTGGGCTGGTGGGATGATCTGACCGCCGAAGAAAAACAGGCAGCCGAGGGCAAGAACTGGAAAACGGATCTGTCGGGCGGAATACAGCGTGTCGCCATCAAGCACGGTTGTGCGCCCTTCGGCAATGCGAAAGCGCGCGCGGTGGTGTGGACCTTCCCTGATCCGGTACCGATACATCGTGAGCCCCTGTACACCAGCCGCCGCGACCTGGTCGAAAAATATCCCACGTACGAGGACCGCAAGTCGTTCTGGCGGCTGCCGACACGCTATGGTTCCATCCAGGCCAGGGATTACTCAGGGGATTACCCGATCATCCTGACATCCGGGCGTCTGGTTGAATATGAAGGCGGCGGTGATGAGAGCCGCTCGAATCCATGGCTGGCGGAACTGCAGCAACACATGTTCGTGGAAATGAATCCGCGTGATGCGAATAACACCGGTGTAAAAGACGGTCAGGATGTCTGGGTGGAAGGTGCTGAAGGTGCCAGGGTCAAGGTCAAGGCGCTGGTAACCCGGCGAGTGGCCCCCGGCGTTGCGTTCATGCCGTTCCACTTCGGCGGTCACCTGGAAGGCAAGGACCTCCGGCACAAATACCCGGAAGGGGCAGACCCCTATGTGCTGGGCGAAGCGGCCAATACGGCAATGTCCTACGGTTATGACTCAGTGACACAGATGCAGGAATCGAAATGCAGCCTGTGCCGAATCACCAAGGCTTAAAGGCGGGAGATTACGATGGCACGTATGAAATTTTATTGTGATGCTGAGCGTTGCATCGAATGTAATGGCTGTGTAACGGCCTGTAAGAACGAAAACGAAGTTCCCTGGGGCGTTAACCGCCGGCGGGTGGTCACGATCAAGGACGGTGAGCCGGGTGAGCGATCCTTATCGGTCGCCTGTATGCATTGTTCGGATGCACCCTGTGCGGCTGTGTGTCCGGTTGACTGCTTCTATACCACTGATGATGGCATCGTGCTGCACGACAAGGATATATGTATCGGATGCGGTTACTGTTTCTATGCCTGCCCGTTTGGCGCACCCCAGTTCCCGTCTGATGCTGCGTTTGCATCACGCGGCAAGATGGACAAGTGCACCTTCTGCGCAGGTGGTCCGGAAGTGACACACAGCAGTGAGGAATTCACCAAGTATGGTTCGAACCGTGTCGCCGAAGGCAAGCTGCCGCTGTGTGCGGAAATGTGTTCAACCAAGGCATTGCTTGCCGGGGATGCCGATGTGTTGTCAGACATCTACCGCAAACGCATGGTCAATCGCGGTGCGAGCGTAATGAACTGGGGGGTGCAATTCAAGAAGGCGGGTATAGACGGTTAACGCGTAACGCAGGATCGGCGCCGATCCGGTGAAGGTCATTCGATGACCGGGCTTCACCTGACGGCGTTCCGTATTATCAACACGAGGATCACTGATGGCGGCTGAAAACAGGCATAACTCAGGTCGGGTTCGCAAAATAGTACTGTTTTGCGTTTTCTCCCTGCTGGTTGTCGTGACTGTGCCGTTGATTCCTTATGCGATCGACGCTTACGCAGTCGCCGGCAAGCAGGCCAGTGTTGAAAAAGTTGCTGCACTGGAAAATCCCGCGATCAACCTGTGGAACGATGTCCGTCAACGCAATGAAAGGACGCAGGGTTTGACGCAGGTGCAGGGCGTCGATAGCGGTGTGCTCATTAACAAGGCGGGTGAGGACTGGCGCCGGTTCCGGGTAGAGCAACTGGTGCCTTATGGTGCCTGGTTCATGGGCGGTATTTTAGGCGCCATCGTTCTGTACTACCTGCTCAAGGGAACGCAGATGATGCCGGGCGGCCCCACCGGTGTGCGTATTCCACGCACCACGTTGAACCAGCGTACCGCGCACTGGTTTACTGCCGGCGTTTTCTGGCTGCTCGCGGTAACAGGACTGATCCTGCTGTACGGCCGCTTCGTGCTGATACCGATACTTGGTTCTGAAGGCTTCGCCGTGACTGCTTCTGCCTGCAAGGAAATGCATAACCTGTTCGGACCGTTGTTCATACTGGCCGTGGTTGCGATGTTCGTGCTGTTTATCAAGGGAAACATGTATAACCTCGGCGATCTCAAATGGTTCGCAAAAGGCGGCGGTATGTTCGGCGGCCACGTCAGTGCCGGCCGCTTTAACGCGGGTGAAAAAACATGGTTCTGGCTGGTCATAATGTTTGGCTCTGCGCTCTGTGTCAGCGGCCTGCTTCTGGTTCTGGCTGCATTGGTCCCTGGCAGGGAAGTCCTGAGTCTTGCACACATGTTCCACGGAATCTCGGCAGTACTTTTGATTGCAGTTTCTTTTGGTCACATCTACCTGGGCACCGTCGGCGTCGAAGGTACACTGGACAGTATGACCACCGGCTCGGTCGATGCGGCCTGGGCAAAGGCGCATCATGATCAGTGGTATGCAGAAATGATGAATGACAGCGCTGCAGTCGAGGCAGCCGATCAGGAGCAGGGCAGTGGTCTGGTCGAAGGTGGTGTCGCCAAACCAGGGCAGGCACCTGGCGTTTGAGTTCATGAACGAAATGAACAGGGGATTCCGATATGTTTGAACAGCTGGTTGATGGTATTTTATGGGATATCGCCCTGGTCATTTTTTTTGTTGGCATTCTCTGGCGTATCATCGATGTGTTACGGCGAGGTACTCGCAGGGATCTGTCGGTACCGCGAAATTCGGGTGTTCCGGGTGCGATCATGGCGAACATACGTGGTTTCTTTCCGCGCAGGGAGATTGCACCCCGTGTTCGAATGAAGGTCATTGCAGGTTATATGTTCCACCTGGGTTTGCTGATCCTGCTGTTTTTTGCCGCGCCGCACGTCAAGTTTATCGCCGAGCATATAACCGGCTTTAGTTGGGCGGCGATGCCCTACTGGGCATTCATCGTTACCGCGCAGGTGGCCTTCGCCGGCCTGATCCTGTTATGGATACACCGCCTGCTGCACCCGGTCACCCGGCTGATTTCCAGGCGGGATGATCATGTCGGCGCGATACTGGTGTTTCTTGTCATGTTGACCGGTTGCATGGCACTGGCTGAAATATCGTCTGAACTCAGGGTGTTCCACCGCTTCACCGTGGAACTGTTAATGATCTATTTCCCGTTCAGCGCCCTGATGCACGCCATCATGTTCGTTCCCAGCCGTGCCTATTCCGGCGCCACGTTCGGGCGACGTGGCGTGAACCTGTAATCGGTAGACCAAGGACACCGGAGATTCGTTATGAGTACACCATTGGAACGCGGCGTCGAAACACTTAAAGCGCAGGTCGATGCGCGCGTGGAAGCCTATTTTTCCAGTTGCACGGGTTGTGGTGTTTGTGCAGAGGCCTGTCTGTTTTACCTGGAATCTGGTGATCCGCGCTATACGCCGATTTACAAAACCGAGCCGTTACGCAAGGTCTGGAAGAATGACCATACCCTGCTGGGCAAGCTGTCATCGAGCATCGGGCTGAGCGAGCCGATGACCGAGAGCGATCTGTCAGACTGGGAAGAACTGGTTTACGATGGTTGCTCGATGTGCAGCCGCTGCAGCATGGTGTGCCCGGTCGGCATCGACATCGCCTACCTGATTCGAAAGGTCAAGGAGGGTCTGGCCGCTGCCGGCTTTGTGCCCGAGGGACTGCAGATGGCCGGTGAACGCGCGCTCGAGCTTGGCAGCCCGATGGGCTTAACGGAAAAGAGCCTGCGAAATGCGATCTCGGGACTGGAAAAGGAAGCGGGTGTCAAAATCCCCATCGATGTCGAAGGCGCTGAATATCTGTGCATGCTTTCATCCGCCGAGATTGTGATGTACAGCGAATACATTACTGCGCTGAGCAAGATATTCTCTGCGGCCGATATTACCTGGACTTTGAGCAGCAAGTACTTCGAAGCCACCAACACCGGCGTTCAGAAAGGCGATTCCGGCCTCGCTGTACAGCTGCTCGAGCGTATGGTCAAAGTCGCAACCGAACTCAAGGTGAAAACAGTCATCAGCCCCGAGTGCGGCCATGCCTATACCACCTTTCGCTGGGATGGGCCCAATATCCTCGGCAGGGAATATCCGTTCAAGGTAATGCATATACTGGAACTGCTGGATCAGTTACGCGCAGATGGCAAATTGAAAACCTCGGGCAGTTTTGACGAACGCCTGACCTACCATGACCCCTGCAACATCAGCCGACGCGGCGGTGTGCTGGCGCAGCCGAGACAGCTGTTAAACCAGTTTGCAACCAATTTCGTCGAAATGGACGAATGCGGAGAAATGAACTGGTGCTGTGGTGGTGGCGGTGGCGTCAGTTCCAACGAGCGTGCAGAACCCCTGCGCCTGAAGGTGTTCAATATCAAGAAGCGCCAGCTGGACGCGCTGAACGTATCAACCCTGGTTACTTCGTGCTCCAACTGCCGTACGATGCTGGAAGAAGGCCTGGAACATAATGAAATGGAGAATATCGAAGTGATCGGCCTCACCGAGTTGCTGGCCGATCATCTGGAGTGAACGGCATCAGTGAGTGAGAAAAGCCTTAATCGAGCAGTGTTGTAAATGAACGTACAGGTCCTGTTTTTTGCAAGTCTGAAAGAACATCTGGGCAAATCCGAGATGCAACTGGAGTTAACAGCGTCACCGTCGGTTGAGGCGCTGTGGAAGTCACTCAGTGCCGGCAAGGACGCATTGCCTGCACAGATCCTGTTTGCAGTGAATCATCAATATGTGAAAGCTGACTATCAATTAAAGGATGGCGATGAAGTGGCGTTTTTTCCACCCGTAACCGGGGGCTGATGCGCCTTTGCGAGAGAAATAAAAAACATAATCTCGCGGAGGCGCAGGGAGCGCAGAGGTGTTTTTGGGTGGAAAATATATTACACACTCTGCGTACTCAGCGCCTCTGCGAGAGAAAAAACAATTAACTCTCGCCAAGGCGCAAAGAACGCAAAGGTGTTTTGGGTAGGAACAAATCAAACATATAAGTTCCTGGCGACCTTGGCGCCTTTGCGAGAGAAATAAAAAACATAATCTCGCGGAGGCGCAGGGAGCGCAGAGGTGTTTTTGGGTGGGAAATATATTACACACTCTGCGTGCTCAGCGCCTCTGCGAGAGAAAAAACAATTAACTCTCGCCAGGGCGCAAAGCCCGCAAAGATGTTTCAGTTAAGAACAAATCAAACATTGAAGTTCTCTGCGATCCCTGCGCCTCTGCGAGAGACAAAACAATTAATTCTCGTCCTTTCTCACGCGCCTGTATATTTAGCGTTTACTAATATCGACATAGTCTCGCATCGTGGGCCCCACGTAGACCTGTCGCGGACGTCCGATGCGCTGATTGTGTTCAGCTATCATCTCGCTCCATTGCGCTACCCAGCCGACGGTGCGGGCTATGGAGAACATCACCGTGAACATGTTGGTAGGGATGCCCAGTGCCTTGTAGATAAGGCCGGAATAAAAATCAACATTGGGGTAGAGTTTGCGCTCGATAAAATATTCGTCATTCAGCGCGATCTCTTCCAGTTTCAGTGCCAGTTCAAACATCGGGTCATTGTTATTCTCGAGCTTCTCCAGCACCTCGTGGCACATCTTGCGAATAAGGCGTGCACGCGGATCATAGTTTTTGTAAACGCGGTGGCCAAATCCAACAAGACGAAATTCATCGTTTTTATCCTTGGCGCGTGCGACGAATTTAGGGATGTTGCTGATGTCGCCTATCTGATCGAGCATGTTCAGTGCAGCCTCATTGGCACCGCCGTGTGCCGGACCCCATAAAGCCGTGATGCCGGAGGATATGCATGCGAATGGATTGGCGAGCGAACTTCCTGCCAGTCGCACGGTTGAGGTGCTGGCGTTCTGTTCGTGATCGACGTGCAGGATAAAGATCAGGTCCAGCGCCTTTTCTGCAATCGGGTTTATCTCGTAGGGCTCACACGGTACGGAGAACATCATGTTCAACAGGTTGCCGGTGTAACTCAGTGAATTGTCGGGATAGACCTGGGGCTCGCCGATAGAATGCTTGTAGCTTGCCGCGGCGATGGTTGGCATTTTGGCAATCAGTCGGTGTGCGGCGATCTCGCGGTGGTCAATATTCCTGATGTCGGTCGAGTCATGATAAAAAGCAGATAATGAACCCACTACACCGACCATGGTCGCCATCGGATGAGCATCATGATGAAAGCCGCCAAAAAGTCGTTTCAATGATTCGTTCAGCATGCTGTGACGAACGATTATATTAGTGAAGCTTTCCAGATTATCTTTGCCTGGCAGATCACCATATAGCATCAGGTAAGCAACCTCGATAAAGTTGCTCTGTTCCGCCAGCTGTTCGATAGGGTAACCGCGGTAAAGCAACTCACCCTTTTCACCATCAAGGTAGGTCAGCTCACTTTGACAACTGGCGGTTGAAAGAAAACCCGGGTCGTATGTGAAATAGCCCATTTCCCGGAAAAACCGTCCGATGTCTACAGCCTGTGGGCCCAGTGTCGACTGTTTTACTGGCAGTTCAATCTGTTTGCCGGTTTTATTGTCGGTAATGGTAACGGTGTGTTCGTTCATCATATTATCCCTTCAAACAGTTGTTGACGGCAGTGCCAGCTATGATGTTTCGACGCCTGGCTCGGCTTGATAGTTCAGTTAACTATTCATGCAGTGAATTAGCTGGTTGTGACAAAAAGAGTCTGCGATATAAAGCGAAATCATCGTGAGTATCGCTCATTTCACCCGATTTTTGCCATAAGCTAAAGTAATGTTATTAACCATATATCTATGTGATTGGTCAATTATAGTTCGATTGCTGCAATCTGGCAGATTTGAGCTGACACAGCCAAAACATATTTAAAAGCAATTCACCGCAGAGTCGCAGAGGACGCGGAGTTTTCTATGTTAGCTGTGCCTGTGGCGCAGTAAGCAAAAAAGCTTTTCTCTGTGTCCTCTGCGTCTCTGCGGTGAAAGGCATTTTAGTTTTTGTTCTGTCGTCGAACTGGCATGAAAACCCGCAAAAAAAAACAGGGGGTAGTTTGTACCCCCTGTTGTATTTGCAGCACAAACACTGCAGGTCTTGCTTTTCTGGACTGTTCTATACAGCTGACTTAGAACGAATATTTTGCGCTGGCCTGTACGCGCATCAGCTCACCTTTATCACCGTTCTCTTCTTCACGCTCAGCGCCCAGCCACATTATGCCGTATGTAACCTGCTTGACAGGCCGGTACAGGTAGTTGATCTGAATACTGGTGCTGCCCTTGTTTAAACCACCGGTGCCGGCACCCGTCGGGTTGTCAATGTCTGCCGAACTCAGGATGATGTTGGAGCTTGATTTTGCGTTCCATACATGACGGTATGCAGCGGACAGAATGGTGGACTTGACGGTTTCGATCTTGTTATTGATGAGCACGCCATCCCGGACCAGGCCCAGGCTGGTGTAACGGCCCATGCCGTCACCGTACATGGCCGAGAAGCGGATGTCATCTGTCGAACCGACTTTTATTTTGCCGGATGCACCGATGCCATAACCCATTTCGCTTTCATCGATGGTGCCTTCGTCAACCGTAACCTGACGTAACAGACCGTTTAATCTTATGTGCCCTCCGCCGAGTTTGAATTTATAGTTACCTGTCAAGTCAGGCACCACGCCGACGTCGCCATCGGTTGCTCCACTAACATAACTCTGGGGGTTTTCCAGGGCGACCTGGAAATCACCTCTTGAATAGCGGACCATTGCCTGGCGGATGAAGACGATACCTTCAGGTGCGGCCAGGAAGTCAACGGACTCTGCCAGGGCTGCTGTATCCATCGCAGTCGACCAGGTCTGACCGAACAGCCAGTTGTCAAAGGTGAAGAAGTAGTGGCGCAGGCGGGGTGAGTAGCTGTTGCTGACCGTTTCGGTACCACCCGATGTGCCCAGGAAATCGATCTCCAGGGTCATGCCCACCTTGTGGCCGTCAATGTCTGTGTTGCCCTTGAAGTTGATGCGGGACTCGCGCGCGGTAAAGTCAAGCACCTGGGCGTCGGAGTTGGGTGTGTTTCCGACCGGTGTCGCGGACGGAAGGTAGATGTCGCGGGCAAGTCCGCTGAGGCTTCCGCTGTCCGTATCTGAATAGAGAACACTTAACTTGGCGTAACCACCGATGCTCATTTTGACTTTGCCGCTACTGTCTGTAAAAGAATAGGCGGAAGCCGTTAGAGGCGCTGCGACCAGTGCAGCTACAATGCTCGTGTATAAAGCTTTACGAGCCAGCGTCCCCTTGAAAACTGTTTTAGTAATGGATGTCATTAATCTTGTCCCCCCTCGTTGATATTATGCCAAGAATCGCTTCTCAGGATTAAGAGTTCTATTAGATGATAGTCTATGTTCCACTAAAGTCGTAGTTCAGACGATGGTCTAATTGTATCGATACACGCCAGCATCAATCATTTATATTTGTTTGGCACAACTATACAAAGGTCAATAAATGAACAGCCCAGACTCTAATACTACACCGATCTATCCTGTTAAAGAAAGCCAGGACAGCGGGCGCAAGCCGCTGGTTGCCAAAGACCAGTACGAAGAAATGTATCGACAGTCGGTCGAGAACAACGAGGAATTCTGGACATCGCAGGCAAACTCGCTGGAATGGGCCAAACCGTTTTCAACCGTGAAAGACGTATCGTTTGCTAAAGATGATTTACATATACGCTGGTTTGAGGACGGCGAGCTTAATGTTTGTGTCAATTGCGTAGACCGTCATCTTGCAGACAGGGCAGAGCAGACAGCGATTATTTTCGAAGGTGATGATCCTGATGTAAGCCGGCACATCAGCTATCGCGAACTGCACGCTGAAGTCTGTAAACTGGCCAATGCACTTGAGGCAATCGGTGTGCAGGCGGGTGACCGCGTCATGCTGTATATGCCGATGATACCTGAAGCGGCCTATGCGATGCTTGCCTGTGCGCGTATCGGCGCCATTCACTCCGTGGTGTTCGGTGGTTTTTCGGCCAACGCGCTGGCGGACAGAATTTCGGATTGTTCGGCCAGGGCCGTCATCACCGCTGATCAGGGCAAGCGCGGTTCCAGGGGTATACCATTGAAAGCCAATGTGGATGAGGCGCTCGGCTTTGATGGTACCGACAGTGTGGCCAGCGTCGTAGTGGTGAAGTGCACCGGTGCCGAGATTGGCTGGGTGGACGGTCGGGACCTTTGGTACGAAGACATAACTGCAGACGCCAGTGAGCAGCACGCGGCGAAATCATTCAATGCAGAACATCCGCTGTTTATTCTGTACACCTCGGGTTCAACCGGTAAACCCAAAGGTCTGCAGCATAGCAGTGCCGGCTACCTGCTTTATTCAACCTCAACATTTCAATACGTGTTCGACTACCAGCCAGGCGATATCTACTGGTGTACTGCTGACGTCGGCTGGATAACCGGCCACAGTTATATTGTATACGGGCCGCTGGCCGCCGGTGCAACAACGCTGATGTTTGAAGGCGTACCCAACTATCCGGATCTGGGCCGTTTTGGCCAGGTGATCGACAAGCACAAGGTCACCCAGTTTTATACCGCGCCTACCGCGGTTCGCCTGTTGATGGCGGACAGTGCGACTGCGCTTGCAGGCAGCGAACGTTCGTCATTACAGATTCTCGGCACTGTTGGTGAACCCATCAATCCTGAAGTCTGGCGTTGGTACCATGACGAGTTTGGCCTTGGCCAGTGTCCCGTCGTTGATACCTGGTGGCAGACAGAAACCGGTGGTCATATGATTACACCGCTGCCAGGCGCTACAGCTTTGAAGCCCGGGTCGGCTTCTACTCCATTCTTCGGGATTCAGCCCGCACTGGTTGATGAGCACAGCGATATCATGGACGGGGAAAACAGCGGCCACCTGGTGATACTCGACAGCTGGCCGGGGCAGGCGCGCACCATCTGGGGTGATCATGCTCGCTTTATACAAACCTATTTCACAACCCACGAAGGTATGTATTTTTCCGGCGACGGAGCACGTCGTGATGAAGATGGCTATTACTGGATAACAGGGCGCGTGGATGATGTTCTGAATGTGTCAGGCCATCGCCTGGGTACGGCTGAAATTGAAAGTGCACTGGTGTCGCATCCTGCCGTGGCCGAAGCTGCCGTGGTTGGCTATCCTCACGATATCAAGGGCGAGGGGATCTATGTGTATGTTGCTCCAGTCACAGGTGTTGAGCCCGATGATGACACCACCAAAGAGCTGCGTGCACATGTGCGCAAGGTGCTTGGCCCAGTGGCTTCGCCCGATTTGATCCAGTGGACACCGGGGCTGCCAAAAACACGTTCGGGTAAAATCATGCGCCGCATACTGCGAAAAATTGCACACGATGATTTTTCCAATCTTGGAGACACATCCACGCTGGCAGAGCCGGGTGTGGTCGATGCATTGATCGAAGGCCGGCTGAATCGTTAATCCGCGTATTGCATGAAGGCGGACGCGGAAAAGCTGGATAGTGAAAGGTATTACAAGAAGTTACAGTAGATAAAATGGATTATAAGCTGTTGCAGATTTTCCTTGTGCATTTATGAACAAGCGGGCGATCGTGAGGATGTGATCCCTGTTTGATCTTGAAATCATAATCCTTCATACAATATGCGGGTTAGCTGGCATGACTGCTGGCACAGGGAAAGCTCGATAGAGCCGTTATATTAGGTTATGATAAGGCCTGATCAGGGGAGATATGCTTTATATGTACCATTTCCATGTTGCAGATGATCATCCATTATTCCGCAATGCACTACTCGAAGTATTAAAACAGAATTATCCTGATTCCGTTGTCGAGCAATCGGTGGATCTCGATAGTACGATGCGTGATCTTGAGCGGAACCGCGAAACGGATTTGCTGCTGCTGGATTTACACATGCCCGGAAGCCAGGATCTGTTCGGCCTGATTACGGTGCGTGAAAAATTTTCCGGCGTTCCAGTGGCGATCATCTCGGCTGATGAAAACGTCAATACCATCAGTCGCGCCATGGGGCACGGAGCAAGTGGTTACATTCCCAAGTCCTGTTCACCGCAGGTCATTCATCAGGCTATTCATTCCTTACTCGATGGTAATCGCTGGGTGCCCGAGGATTATCGAAAATGCCTTAAGCCGGTAACCGCCGAGGAAAAAGATCTGGCGGCAAAAATTGCGACGTTGACACCGCAACAATACCGTGTGCTTTGCTATTTGCGCGAAGGCTGGTTAAACAAGCAGATCGGTTACGAACTGGGTGTGACTGAAGCCACCATCAAGGCGCATATCACTGCGATCTTCCGCAAACTGGGAACAACGAACAGAACCCAGGCCGTGATCATGCTCAGCCAGATGACGTTGCAGAATGAATGATATTAATTCACCGCAGAGGCGCAGAGGACGCGGAGGTATTATGGCAATGCGCCGGCAACGCTTTGCATATACTGGTCTACGAACTGCAGCAATGTGTTGAAAAATCTATTTCGTTACGTAGGCCGGCATAAGCGAGGCGTTGCTGGCTTTTGCATCTAAAAACTGATCACTCACACGACACGTATCTATTTATCGGTTTATTAACTATAAAAACCTCTGTGTGCTCTGTGCCTCTGTGGTGAAAATAAATTCTGGTATATCAGAATTACCCCGGATTTCGCTTTGCTACACCCAGGCTACGAATCTATTAGCCGCGAAAAACGCAATAAGCGTAAATTGGTTATTGGTTGTTTAACAAAATAATTGTTTTTGGTTTTCGCGTCTTTTGCGTTATTTGCGGCTGGCCAGTATTATTTACATCTATTTGTTTTTCCTGTTCTTGATTTGTAAATACCTTTCCAGCAGGGCGCGCAGTTTGCCGGGTTTGACCGGTTTGCGCAGAAAGTCATATTTATACATATTGATCAACATCAGCAGATCGTCATCCGGTGCCGCTGAGACGATGCATGTCGGAATGTTCTGCCATTGCTCGCGCAAGGCTCGTGCCAGTTGAATACCATTGGTTTCATTGTCGAGCTGGTAATCCAGCAACAGGGCGTCGGGTTGCGGCTGTGTTTTTGCATAGTCGATCGCAGATTCAAAACTGACCGCGCTGGCATAGTTACAGCCCCAGTTTTCCATCAGCGTGCCGAGCGCGTGTATATTATGTTCGTCATCATCGACATAAAATATATTCAGCTCCTCGAGGCCGGTTTTTATATCCGTTGCTTCGATGCCACGGCAAGGGGCCAGTGCCTGATCACGCATTGGTACCAGCAGAGAAAACAGGCTGCCGCGGCCATCCCTGGAATCGACGCGTATCTTGTGTCCGAGTAAAACGGAGAAGCGCAGCGCGATGCCGAGACCGAGACCGGCGCCTTCGATATTGGTATTGGTGTTGATGCGATAAAAGTCGTCGAAGATGCGTTGCTGATGGGCATCGGATATGCCCGGCCCGGTGTCGTAGACACAGATCTCGATGAATTCACCGCGGCGTCGGCAGCCCAGCAGGATTTTGCCGCTGGTGGTGTATTTCACCGCATTGGAGAGAAAGTTCTGCAGTATACGCCGCAGGTAGCCGGGGTCAGACTCCGTCACCAGTGATGTTGGTTTCCAGTGAAAACTGACCTGGCTGTCTGTCTGCACCCGGTATTCGTTGGCCAGTGCATCGATAATATCGTTCAAAGCAAAGCAGCTTTTGGTGGGTGTCAGTGTGCCGGTATCCAGGCGTGATATCTCCAGCAGGTTGGAGATGATCAACTCGGCCGAATAGATGGCACTGTGCAAGTGATGCAGGTTGTCAGTCAGCCCGGGGTCGGTGCCGGGCCGCTCAAGCAGAGCACTGGCATAGAGGCTGGCGGCATTCAGCGGCTGCAGGATGTCGTGACTGGCCAGTGCCAGAAAACGCGTCTTGGAGACATTGGCACTCTCTGCGTCTGACTTGGCCTTCATCAGTGCCTCTTCAGTCGTCTTTCGTTTTTCGACCTCTTCACGCAACGACTGGTTGATGTCCTCGATTTCACGGGTGCGCTCCTGCACGCGTTGTTCAAGATTCAGGTTTGATTTCTCGAGTTCATTCTGGGTATTGATGAAATCGCTGATGTCATCATAGGTCGTTACATAACCGCCATTTGGCAGCGGCCGGCCCTTGATTTCAATCATGCCGCTGTTATGAGTGCGGACCACCCGGTAGGGCTTGCTGGACATCAGGTGGCTCAGCCGTGTCTGTACCTGCTTTTCAACGGAGCCGGCGCCGAGCATGCCACGTTCTGCATTGAAGCGGACAAGGTCGGCGACCGGCCGACCGACGCGGAGCATGCCTGCGGGGTAATTGAACATCTGCTCGTAGCGCTTGTTCCATGCGACGATTTCCATGTCGGCGTTGACCACGCTGATTGCCGATGAAATACTTTCGAACGATGCAAACAGCATGTCCTGGCTGAATTGCAGTTTTCGTGTGGTGCCTTCAAAAATGTTGACCACATCCTCAACGCCAAGACTTTCACCACCGCTCAGATTGGTCAGCATCGCACGCGAGGATGCGACACCGACGACACCGGCCAGTGCCTGTTCGGCATCGTCGAGCAGTTTCGGATTGGCGTAGACCTGTTCCGGGTGTGGTTCATTTTCCAGCAGGCGGTTGGTGGCCGACTCGCCGAGGAACTGCGTCAGCATCAGGCCGAGATCCGACTTCTTGATCTGCAGGCTCGGTGTGTCCGGGTGCTGGTCGGCGCGTACCCTGTTGACAAAGGCTATGGCCTGGATGCGGTCCGACAGGCGGGTTTTATTCAGCACCGATACCAGGTAGAGCGCTAGCACATTGAAGCTGATGCTGAGTACCACGCCGCGGGTGTAGGCGTCGCTGAAGCTCAGACCGAAGATTTGGTCGGGACGCAGGAAACTCACACCGAAGAACCCCTGTGTGATCAATTGCTGGCTGACCAGGCCGGCACTGGCGAGCAGCGGTACCATCAGGGTGATAAACCAGATGAAGGTGCCACCGGCCAGGCCGGCGAAAACGCCCCAGGCATTGGCGCGTTGCCAGTAAAGCCCGAACAGAATGGCCGGTGCAAGCTGAACGGCCAGTGCAAACGCGATCAGGCCGATATCTGTCAGCGCCGCGTTTTCGGCAAGGCTGAGCTGGTATACCCAGGCCATTAACACGATGACGATGACAGTCAGGCGGCGTGTGAAAATCAACGCCCTGGAATAATCCGGTACTGTGCCGCGTACTTTCTGATGTCTAATCAGTAAGGGCAGGATGACATCATTGCTCAGCATCTGGCTGAGCGTGACCGAGGCGACGATGATCATCGCCGTGGCTGCAGAAAAGCCGCCGATCACCGCGAGCAGAGCAAGCACTTCATTGTTGTTACCCAAAGGTAAGGCCAGCACGTATCTGTCACTGGGTACGTCACCGCTGGCGAGGACCTGGTTGCCGACCCAGGCAATCACAAACACAGCGATTGCAATCGCAGCAAGGTACAGGCTGAAACCGCGGCGTGCATATCTCAGATGGTCATCACTCAGGCATTCGACAAAGGTCACCTGGAACATGCGCGGCAGGCAGAAAATGGTCGCGGCAGAGACCAGTGTCAACACCCAGAACGAGGGTGTCATGGTTGAATCCTGAAACACAACGTTGGCGTTGTTGCTGATTTCACCGGGATCGAAGCCCCTGGAAAGGCCCAGTGCGAACAGCGCAATCACGACAAGGGCGATGACCTTGACCAGCGACTCGAAAGCGATCGCCACCATGATGCCGGAGTGATAGCTGGAGACATCGAGACGGTTGGCGCCGAATATCAGCGTGAACATGATCATCGCAATCGCAACCAGCAGGGTCATGTCCTGGCTGGCAAACGCGAGTTGATCGACACTGTAGAGCAGTGTGTCTGACACCGCTTTCAACTGCAGTGCGATATACGGCACGGTTGCCAACAGCATGATCAGGGTAACGATCGCGGCTATGGACTGGCGTTTGCCATAGCGGGAAGCGATAAAGTCGGCGATCGAATGAATATTTTCCTGGCGGCATACACCGGCGATGCGCTGTAGCAGGGGATAGCCCAGGGTGAACAACAGCACCGGGCCGAGCAGGATCGGCAGGTAATACCATCCCTGCGAGGCCGCTGTGCCCACCAGTCCATAAAACGTCCATGACGTACAGTAGACGCCGATCGCAAAGGTATAAACCAGCGGGTGACGCGCCCAGCCGGACGTACTGAAACGCCTGCGGTCGCCGATGCGGGCAATCCAGAACAGCAGTGCCAGATAGGCGGCCAGGGTTACAACGAGTGTGACTGGTGACAAACAGTTTCTCCCGCATTTGTTTTCATTTTATGCAAAGCCGGCAGGTTCAAGTAGCAAGCATACAGCTTTATTGTACCGACTACGACATTAGTCTAGCTATAGACTAAAGTCGTGAGATGCGCAGGTGGAACTGTTGGTAAATTGTTGAAATCCACATCCTGGAGGAGGAAAAATGGCCGATTCAGAACAAAGAAAAGCATATTGGCAGGCAAACCTGAAGCTGACATTAACCATGCTGGCTATCTGGTTCGTCATTTCGTATCTTTGCGGAATTCTTTTCGTAGAGCAACTCAACGCTATCCGCATCGGCGGCTACAAACTGGGTTTCTGGTTTGCGCAGCAGGGCTCCATGTATGGTTTCGTAGCAATCATTTTTGTTTACGCAAGCCGCATGAAAGCAATCGACCGTAAATTCGGCGTGCACGATTAAGGGGGAATATCATGGAACTGCAAACTTTAACGTTTATCGTCGTCGGCATGACTTTTGCCCTGTATATCGGCATCGCCTTCTGGGCGCGCGCCAGTACGACCAGTGAGTTCTACGTCGCTGGCGCCGGAATCAATCCGGTCGCCAACGGTATGGCCACTGCAGCGGACTGGATGTCGGCGGCATCTTTTATTTCGATGGCCGGGCTGATCGCCTTCTTCGGTTATGGCGGCTCGGTGTTCCTGATGGGCTGGACCGGCGGCTACGTGCTGCTGGCGATGTTGCTGGCACCGTATTTGCGCAAGTACGGCAAGTTCACCGTGCCCGAGTTTATCGGTGACCGATACTACTCGAGAACGGCACGTGTCGTCGCGGTAGTGTGCCTGATCGTGGCATCGGTGACCTATGTAATCGGACAGATGAAAGGTATCGGCGTCGCATTCTCGCGTTTCCTCGAAACCAGCTATGAAATGGGCCTGGTAGTCGGTATGGGTATCGTGTTCATCTACGCGGTTATGGGTGGCATGAAGGGTATTACCTACACCCAGATCGCGCAGTATTGCGTACTGATCACGGCCTATACCATTCCGGCTATTTTCATCTCACTGAACCTGACCGGTAATCCCATACCGCAGCTCGGTCTCGGCGGTAAAATGGTCGGTACCGATACCTTCCTGCTTGATCGGCTCGACCAGGTGGTGACGGAGCTCGGGTTTAACCAGTACACGACGACGTCCCGGCTAGGGACGCTAAACACCTTTGTCTATACCTTCTCGTTGATGATCGGGACCGCGGGTTTGCCGCATGTGATCATACGCTTCTTCACCGTACCCAAGGTGAGTGATGCACGTATATCAGCAGGCTGGGCGCTGGTGTTCATCACCCTGCTGTATACCACCGCACCGGGTGTTGCTGCAATGGCTCGTTTGAACCTGCACGAAACCATCCATCCGGCTGGTGGCGAAGAGCTGTTGTACGAACAGCGTCCCGACTGGTTCCGCAAATGGGAAACAACCGGCCTGTTGAAATTCGAGGACAAGAACGGCGACGGCCGCATCACCTACACCGCGGACAAGGCCACCAATGAAATGGTCAAGGTCGACAGGGACATCATGGTGCTGGCCAATCCTGAAATTGCCAACCTGCCAAACTGGGTAATCGCACTGGTCGCTGCCGGTGGCCTGGCAGCAGCCCTTTCAACCGCGGCGGGCCTGTTACTGGCTATCGCATCCGCGATTTCGCATGACCTGTTAAAGGGGATATTCAGACCGGACATCAACGAGAAGCAGGAGCTGCTTGCCAGCCGCCTGGCCATGGCAGGTGCGATTGGACTGGCAGGCTACCTCGGTTTCAATCCACCCGACTTCGCGGCGGGGACGGTGGCGCTCGCGTTCGGTCTCGCGGCTTCATCGATATTCCCGGCGTTGATGATGGGTGTGTACTTCAAGGGCATCAACAAGGAAGGGGCGATTGCCGGCATGCTCGCGGGTATATCCATTACCCTGCTGTACGTGTTCCAGCACAAGGGCATCATGTTCATTTCGAGTACTGCATTCCTCGGCGACATGTCACCCAACTGGTTCCTTGGCATTGAACCCAATGCCTTTGGTGCCGTCGGTGCTGTGATCAACTTTGTAGTGGCATACAGTGTATCGAAGGTGACAGCGCCACCGCCAGATCATATACAGCACCTGGTCGAGGACATTCGTATACCGTCCGGTGCGAGTAGCGCACAAAGTCACTAGGTGATTGCCTCAGCGTGCTGGCAGGAGGCCAGCATGCAAAGGCGATTTTGATAATCACGAGTGACCCTGTAAACTGAAATCGGGCTTTAATTTAAGCCCGATTTTTTTTGTCCTGTTTCAGGCAAATGTTCGCGACCAAAGCCTGTGCTGAGCAAAGCCGAAGGGCCGCTTCCGCATATGACAGGGGTTAGCGGTGAGTAGCGAGTGACGAGTTAAACGCAGGAGCGGCTTTTGCCGCGAATTGAGCAACGATGGACTAATCTGATGGCTGCTGTTTATGAGCATCTTTAAGAACAAACACATAATAGTCGCGATGCTGGTCGCACCGGTGCTGGCGATCATTGCCTATTTCGCAACTGATCACATCGTCTCGGAAAAGCCCCACAAGGTTCAGCAGGGCCAGGCCTACAAGCTGGCGCCAAACCCTAACTGTCGTTATCCGAGCGGGCAATGCACTTTGCGAAACGGGGATATCGAGATCAACGTTCGTCTTGAACGAATTTCAGATGCCACTCTCAAGCTGGTACTGAAATCCAGTACGCCGATTCAGCATGCACTGGCATCTTTTGCAACTGAGAGTACAGAACCTCAACCGACGACGCTGTATCGCTCTGCAGTAGATGTCGATACCTGGAACGCGGAATTCAGGCAGACTGGGATAGAGAACAGTACCATGCGTCTCGTGGTTGAAATCTCCGGTTCTAAATTTTATGCTGAGACTGCAGCCGTATTTATCGATTACGAAACTACCTTTTCGCGCGAGAACTTCACTAAATAAATCAATCGACTCCATGCATTTTCTGATGGCTTATGCTTAACTAGCATCATTTGCGATCACTGGAGCACCCTATATGGTAAGTGAAGCGGGCGATGTGCAATCCTTTCTGTCCGAGCACCCGCCGTTCAATCATTTATCAGATAATCAACTCGAGTATGCCAGTGCCAATATCTACGTGGCATTCAGCAAGTCGGGTAGCGAACTGAAACTCGAATCAACAGCACCGGAATCACCACCCGTTGGCATGGTGATTGTACGCTCGGGTAGCCTGGAAGTACGTGATGACGAGGGGGTGTTGATCGATCGGCTCAGCAGTGGTGATTATCTGGTCCCATCCGTTCTGAACAGCAATGCGGATAAAGTACCCCGTGTGCATGTGCTTGAAGACTGCCTCTATTACGAGCTGGCAGACAGCGCGTTCCAGTCACTTTCTGCATCCAGCAAGGAAATAGCTGCGCTGAGTGAAACCGATAAATCACGTTTAGCACATTCTGAGTACACCGATGATGACTGGTCCTACAAAGCCGAAGATGCGCGCGAGGGGATTTGTCTGGGTCAGTGTGTAAAGGACACGATGTCGAAAGTGATCATTTTCGCTTCGCCCGAGACGACGATACGCGAGGCGGCGCAGCTGATGAAGCAGCATCATATATCCTCACTGCTGATAAAAGACGATCAGCGGCTTGTAGGCATCGTGACCGACCGTGATTTCCGCATACGCGTACTTGCCGAAGGTGTTGCCGACAGTGATGCCATCGCAACTGTCATGACACCTGATCCGATGTGTATCGAACTGGACAGTCTGGTACAGGAAGCACAGCTGAAAATGATGGCCGAAGGCATACGGCACTTGCCTGTTGTCGATGACCAGCGCCCGGTCGGCATGATATCTCAAACCGACGTTTTGCGTGCCAACAACATCGAGCCGATATCGCTGATACATTCGATCAAACGCGTCAAGGATGTGACTGCACTGAGCAAAGTTGCCGCCGAGATTCCGGACCTGGTTGTGAAGCTGGTAGCCCGTGATACGCGTGCCATAGAAGTCGGCAAGATCATCACAACCTTATCGGATGCGATTACCAAGCGATTGCTGACGCTGGCAGCAGAACAGTTTGGCTCTCCGCCCTGCGATTACACGTGGCTGGCCTTCGGGTCTCAGGCAAGACAGGAACTGGCGCTGGGTTCAGATCAGGATAACGGGCTGCTGTTTCCCGATGGTATCAGGGACGAAGACAGGGTGTATTTCAGGGATTTCGCTATCTTTGTCAACAATGGCCTTGCACTATGCGGCATGCCCCACTGTCCAGGAGGGATCATGGCCAAGACCGATAAATGGCGCATGACCCTGCAGGAGTGGAAAAACTGTTTTACACACTGGATAGAAGAACCGGCACCGAAAGCCGTTATGCACTCTAGCATTTTCTTCGATATGCGCCCGGTATCGGGTAACACCGAGCTGGTCGAGGAGTTGCAGGAATACGTACTGCGTAAGGCAAAAACCAATACTATATTCATGGCGATGATGTGTGATAACGCATTGTTGCACTCACCGCCACTCGGTTTCTTCAAAACATTCGTGCTCGAAACGGATGGTGATCACAACCATGAGCTCGGCCTGAAGAAACGCGGTACCATACCGATCGTTGATATCGCACGTAACTATGCCCTGTCAGCCGGCCTGAGTCAGGTGAATACCATCGACCGCCTGCATGCCATTCAGCAGGTTTCGTCGATGTCACGCGAAATGGCATACAGCCTGATCGACGCGCATGAGTTTATTGCCGCAATAAGGCTCGAAGCACAGGGAAAACAGCACAGCGCAGGCCTGAAGGCAAGTAACTACCTGGACCCGAAAGAGCTGTCCCCACTGGTACGTCATCAGCTGAAAGATGCATTTAATGTAGTAAGAGAAGCACAAACGGCTATGAAAGCGAGGTTTGGTGGGGGTGTTATATAAGCTGCAGTATCAAATTCAGCACTGGCGCTATCATAAAAAGGCTGTTGGAGCCCCTGTGCAACCGCTGTATGAGCAGCCGCTGATCAAGGCTTCTCAAGCGTTCGCATCAACGCGTTTCCTGGTGCTGGATTGTGAGATGAGCGGCCTGGATGTAAAAAAATCCCAGTTGCTCAGCCTGGGCTGGGTGATGATCGAGCATGGGCGCATTGTTAATGCCAGCGCCAGGCATCAGCTCATTCATGCTGATAGAGGGGCAGGGGACAGCAGTAGAATTCACGGCCTGCTGGATAGCAGTCTCGCGGGTGCAACCAGTTTGGCTTCGGTATTAATGCTGCTTATCAAGCACATACAGGGTGTCGTACTTGTGTTCCATCACGCATCGCTCGATATTCGCTTTCTGCAAAAGGCGGCGATCGAAAATTTCCGCTGTCCGCTGTTGTTTTCCTATATCGATACCATGCATATAGAAAAAAGACGTGTACACCTACAGGGGAAAACCATGGGGCTCAGGCTCTCTCAATGCCGCGAACGTTACGGTTTAACTTCAAGCCCGCAGCACAACGCACTTGCGGATGCACAGGCTACCGCTGAGTTGCTGCTGGCACAGGCCAGCTACCTGGGCAAGGGGCGTGAACTTAAACTCTCAGACCTGTCTTTGCGTTGCGCAAAATAGTCAAAGTCTCCCCTGTGAATCGAAGGATCAATTACCGCAGAGGCGCAGTGTTTTATCATAATCGTAGAAGATTCTATTGCTAACATGCAAGAATCATCTCCTGTTTTTTTCTCGCAAAGACGCAAAGGCCGCAAAGAAAAAACATAATGTTATTTCATGTAAATAAAAACACATAAAATACTTTGCGCTCTTTGCGCCTTTGCGAGAGAAATAAATGTATATTCAGGCTCTGATATCGGTACACATCCAAGCGTCTTTAATTTCCCGGATTTCGGGTAACAGTTACCATACAAGCGACTTTAGTCGCGAATCCTCGACATTCGCGACTAAGGTCGCTGCTGCGAATACCTGTAAGACTTTCTGCGCCTCAACGTCTTTGTGGTAAATGAACTAGGCAGGCATCAGCGTGCTATCCATGTTCAGTTTCTCGAGTGCAACAGGTTGGTGGAAGAGGGAGCCCTGCAGCTGGTCGCAGTTCATTTTGACCAGTAAATCGCGCTGATAGGCATGTTCAATACCTTCGGCAACTATGGTTAAGTTCATCTCATGGGCGGTTTCGATCAATTTTCTGAGCAGGGTTTCACTGCGAGTACAGAAGCCGATCCTGTTTATGAAATCACTTTCAAGTTTTATCAGGTTGATAGGTAACAGACACAGGTACTCGAGCGGGGTCAGGGCTGTGCCGAAATCCTCCAGGCTGAACTCGGCACCGTGAGATATCAGTATGTTACAAAACTCCAGTACCCTTGTCCTTTCCTGCATGGCTGAGCATGCGTTAACCTCAAATTCAAAACTTTCCAGTGACAGGTAATACTTGAGGCAGATATCCAGTATCTTTTGAGCAAACTGCAAATCTTCCAGTTGTGACACGTGAACATTGATCGTGATCTTGATGTTTTCTTGCAGCTGGCTGCGTAAGCTGAACAGGTCGTTACAGCATTGTTCAAATACCCATAGTCCAAGATGATGGATCAGGCCGACTTCGACTGCCAGTGGAATAAAGCGGTCCGGATAGAGCAGGCCGTGCTGTGGATGTTGCCAGCGCACCAGTGCCTCGAGCGACACCATTTTCCCGGAAGTGTTATAGCGTGGCTGGTAATGAAGGCAGAGTTCATTGTTCTGGATTGCGCGATTCAGTTCACCAATATAAAAAATCTTGCTTTCTGAGACGGGTCCGATTGGTGTCTGACTGCTGGTTGATGTTGTGACGTATGTGCTCATTTCAGCCTCCCATATTTGTGGATTTATATTTATCAGGAGAATCCGTGCAATTAAGGTTAGAGCAACGCTATTCAATAACCCGTATCCTGGTAAAATTAATTACCTACAAATGGGAATATAATCCCAATTAAGAAGCAATGCAAGCAGATAACTTGCTTTTTTCATTCTCAGATGTTGATGCTAATACATTTGAGCAAGAATCAGCCGTGATAAAGTTACATTTTTATGCCAAATTGACAGGAAAATTGATTTCCATCAACTAATGTAGGGTATTTATTGTTCCCGGGCCGTTCGGCGAGTGAATTTTCGTGAATTACGCACATCACTGTGCACGCCTTCGGGTCCCCGAGGACAGCTTCACTGGTTACGCGTAGGGTGCAATAGCGAAGCATATCGCACCAGCAGCGTCTCTGCGAGAGAAAAAAACGATTAACTCTCGCCAAGGCGCAAAGCCCGCAAAGGTATATCGAATAAGAACAAACCAAACAAAACATGGAAGTTCCTGGCGACCTTTGCGCTTTTGCGAGAGAAATAAAAAACATAATCTCGCAGAGGCGCAGGGAGCGCAGAGGTGTTTTTGGGTGGGAAATGTATTACACACTCTGCGTGCTCAGCGCCTCTGCGAGAGAAAAAACAATTAACTCTCGCCAAGGCGCAAAGAACGCAAAGGTGTTTTGGGTAGGAACAAATCAAACATGGAAGTACTTGGCGACCTTGGCGCCTTTGCGAGAGAAAAAAACAAATAAACTCTCGCCAGGACGCAAAACTCGCAAAGATGTTCCGTGTAAAAACAAATTAAACATAGAAGTTCTCTGCGACCCCCGCGCCTCTGCGAGAGAAAAAACAATTAATTCTCGCCAAGGCGCAAAGTACGCAAAGGTGTTTCGTATAAGAACAAAATAAACGTTGAAGTTCTCTTCGACCCCTGCGTCTCTGCGGTTAATCATCATCTAAATGTATTCATCGCGCTCGCCCTGCAGCGGTACGAAGGCGACGCCCAGCACTTCCCTGATATCGATCTCGCCATTTACATCTTTCTCTACCAGCGTCAGTTCCTGGTACAGATGCGGTCTGCCGACAGGTATCACCAGTTTGCCGCCGGGTTTGAGTTGCTCGATCAGCGGCTTCGGTATATGCGTGGCAGCAGCGGTAACGATAATGCCGTCGTAGGGCGCATGTTCCGGCCAGCCGTCATAGCCATTACCGGTCATTGAAGTGATATTGTCGTAGCCCAGACTTTCGAGACGGGCTTTGGCTATGTCGGCAAGCGCGGGTACGTATTCAATCGTGTAAACCTGTTTACAGAGCTGCGACAGGATAGCCGTTTGATAACCGGAGCCGGTGCCGATTTCCAGTACGACATCATCCGCATCCAGTTCGAGCAGGTCTGTCATCAGCGCGACGATATAGGGCTGGGAGATGGTCTGGCCATGGCCTATGGGCAGCGGGCCATTGTCAAAGGCAGCATCATGATAGGATTTCGGTACAAATTCGTTGCGCGGGACATTCTCCATCGCCGACATCACTTTTGGATCAAGCGCGTTTCTGCCGATCATTTTACGCGTATACCTGACTTCTCTTTCGATATCATCAAGCATGCGTTGAATCTGCCGGTTCTTCATTAGGGTTTATTCAGTACCTTCCTGCCAGGAAGTGAGGTAGCGTTGCTGCTCGTCAGTCAGGGTATCGATGTGGATGTTCATTGCAGCCAGCTTCAGACTCGCTACCTGTCGGTCGATCTCTGCCGGGACATTGTGCACCGTGTTTTCAAGCCTTTGCGGATTGCCTGCCAGGTAAACAGCAGTCAGAACCTGGTTGGCGAAGCTCATGTCCATCACCGCTGATGGATGGCCTTCGGCTGCAGCAAGATTCACCAGCCGTCCCTCGGCAAGCAGCCTGATGTGCCGTCCGTCTGCGAGTGTGTATTCATCGACGGATACGCGGGGACGCTGTTTGCTGACGGCCATGGCTTCAAGCGCAGGGATGTTGACCTCGACATTGAAGTGACCGGAATTCGCCAGCACGCAGCCATCTTTCATCACCTCCATGTGCGCCCTGTCGATGACATGCTTGTCTCCGGTGGCGCTGACAATAAAGTCGGAATGCCTGGCTGCTTCCAGCAGGGGCATGACGCGGTAGCCGTCCATTGCAGCCTCGAGTGAACGTAACGGGTCAACTTCGGTGACGATGACTTTTGCACCATGGCCTTTGGCGCGCATCGCAATACCGCGCCCGCACCAGCCGTAGCCAACCACGGTGAAGTTCTTTCCGGCCAGCAGGATATTGGTTGCACGAATAATGCCATCGAGTGTGCTTTGCCCTGTGCCATAACGGTTATCGAACAGGTGTTTGGTCATGGCGTCGTTGACAGCAATGACCGGGAATTTGAGTGCGCCTTCATCGGCCATTGCGCGCAGGCGGATAACGCCGGTGGTGGTTTCCTCGGTGCCACCCAGCATGTTGTCGATGAGTTCGTGGCGGGACTTATGGATTTCACTGACCAGGTCTGCTCCATCATCCATGGTGATAACAGGCGCGTGATCTAGCGCCGCATTGATATGCCGGTAATAGAGTTCGGTTGTTTCGCCACGGATTGCGAACACCGGGATTTCGAATATTTTGACCAGGGCCGCGGCCACATCATCCTGTGTGCTGAGTGGATTGCTGGCACACAACACCACATCGGCACCGGCTGTTTTCAGCGTGCGCGCCAGGTTGGCTGTCTCCGTGGTGATATGCAGGCAACCACTGATCCGAATGCCTTGAAGCGGACGTTGTTCAGAAAAACGCTCAGCGAGTTCACGTAGCACGGGCATTTCCTGGTAGGCCCAGTCAATTCTTGCCAGACCGGCATCGGCGAGTGAAGCATCTTTGATATCGAAATTGCTGGCTGCTGTCATGTTTACCGTGTTACGAAACGTTTTGAAACCACAGACTCGTTTTGTGCGAGTGTTTACATACTGGTTAAGAGCATGAAATTACAGAGATATTTTCACGGTAAGGGTAAACAGGCAATGATCTGAATCAACTATTGGCCCTGCTTGGGAGATGGAATGCATGCAATGGGGAGCTCCGTATCGTAGTTGTGCTTCGAAGTTAGATGGTGTTGTCATGAATAATAAACAACAAGACGGTGATTTAGTCACAACAGGCCGGTTTTGATTGGATATAAAATGGGAATTTTCACCCATTCACGTTCTATAGCGCTATCTTATATGCGTGATGTCTGAAGTGTTATGAATATATTATGTACAAAGACAACATGAAAAACCTGTGCTCGACAAGCCTGGCAAACGGATGCCTGCTGTCAGGCTTTATTATATTCATGCTTGCCAGCTTCAGTATTCAGGCTGCGACGGGGCAGGCAGCAGGTGCAAATATATTTTTAACCTATTGTGCCGGCTGCCACGGTAAAGAAGGCTTCGCCGCCTATGAACATGCGCCGTCGTTCTCGATGGGTGAAAGACTGCAAAAAGATGACCGTGAATTATTGCAAAGTGTGCTCAACGGCAAGAACGAGATGCCACCCTGGCGTGACATGCTTTCTGTAGAGGATTTGCGTAATGCGATAGCCTATTTACGCGTAATGCACGAACGAAACCTTAAAGGCGAAGCGCCACTGCAGACTGAGGCACCGGATAGATACTATATGTTCAGGCCGGGCGGTGAACAGAACGTAGACTGGAA
>CALLCZ010000079.1 GCA_937998645.1 uncultured Gammaproteobacteria bacterium | reverse complement strand
AGAAATCAAACCGATCGATATTATGAATTTACTCATCGTTACTCTCTATCATTTTTTGTCACTCCCGGGCGACATCGTGTACGGGAATGGTGTGATATTGCCGCCTGTATCAGAATCAACAATCTTGTTGCTGCCCTGCTTGCTGACTTTATCTATACGGATAATCGAGTGCATCGGCACATAGGTCTTTTCCACGCCTGCGAATTCATCTTTCAGCCTCTCTTCAGACGGGTCCACCACCAGCTCGGTGTGCTCATCGAAAATAATGCCCTCGATTTCGACAAAAGCATACATGGGCCCCTGGCTGACATTGCGGGCATGCAGCTCGTAAATCTTGCCCTGGTTATGGAAAGTCACTTTATATACCGGTTTCATTGATCGGACGGGCCTCGTTTAGAGCTGTATTCGGATATTTTAATCCAAAGCCCCTGCTTAATACACTGGCACCCAACGGCCTGCACAGGGGTTGAATTTATCCTGATCACCCCAATATCTGACTTTATTAAGTCGATTTCGGGTTGGTCAACGATGAGCCATTCAAAACATGTTGTTTGTTCAAGCTGCCTGGCAACAAACCGGGTACCGGAAGATAAGCTGGATTCCGGCGGCGTCTGTGGCAAGTGCGGAAAACCGCTGTTCAACAAAAAACCACTTGAACTGACTTCAGCCAATTTCAACAAGATCATTGCCAACAACGAGCTGCCCGTGATGGTTGATTTCTGGGCGCCCTGGTGTGGCCCGTGCAAAATGATGGCGCCGGTTTTCGAGCAGGCCGCCCAACAGCTGGAGCCCAACATGCTGCTGGCCAAGCTAAACACCGAGAATGAACAATCCATTGCCGCCCGCTATGGTATTCGCAGCATACCCACAATAGCCATATTCAAGGGCGGACGTGTAGTGGCGCAACAGGCTGGCGCCATGGATATACGCAGCCTGACCAGCTGGGCAAAGTCCCAGCTGCGCTAACCGGGGCAGCTACAGTAATATAGGCCCCTGGGTTGCGTGGTCACTAGTCTCGCAAAACAGCCAGATATTAGATTGTCGGGATAAGACTGCGCTTCAGGTTTAAAACCCTGTTATCTCGCAGAGGCGCTGAGCACGCAGAGGTATCACATGTTTATACTTGAGAAAAAATACCGTCATTTGGCTTTCCTTTGCGATCTCTGCGCCTCTGCGAGAGTATTTTTTCTATATTATTTTCTCCGGTTACAGAAATGACCATGCTTGTGAAAGCTCTTTGTTCAGGCAAATCCGGTGCCCAATGCCAGATTAATTCCTGAAAATTACACTTCATGTCATATGTTGCATTAAGGTTTTATGCAGAATTAAATGATTTTCTGCGTGACACCCAAAAACAGACCCGCTTCAAGATCGAGCTCAACAGGCGCACATCAGTAAAAGACCTGATTGAATCACTCGGCGTGCCCCACACCGAGGTGGAAGTCATACTGGCCAATGGCAAGTCCGTCGATTTCAACTATATCGTCGAGCGGGACGATGACCTGAGTATCTACCCCATGTTTGAAAGTGTCGATGTTACCCCGATACTCAAACTCAGGGAGGAGCCTCTTCGCGACACACACTTCGTGCTGGATTGCCATCTCGGCCGGCTTGCACGCTACCTGCGCCAGTTCGGCTTTGATACCTTGTATAGAAACGATTTTACCGACGACGAGCTGGCGGACACTTCAGCCAGGGAGCGTCGCATCCTGCTCACCCGTGATCGCAACCTGTTGAAACGCAGCATTATTACCCACGGTTATTGCATCCGTGAACATGACCCGCGCAAACAACTTGACGAAGTCATCAGACGTTTTGACCTGAGAAACCAGATCATTCCATTCGGCCGCTGCACCCGCTGTAACGGCATTGTTGAAGCGGTTAACAAGGAAGCGATCGAACACCTGCTCGAGCCCAAGACACGCCTGTATTTCGATGAGTTCTGGCAATGCACCAGCTGCGGCCAGGTCTACTGGGAAGGCAGCCACGTCAAACACATGCTCAAGCTCACCGACGAGGTGCTTAACTCAGAATCGCGTTGAATTTAAAGGGGATATTTACCGCAGAGGCGCGGAGACGCAGAGAAAATACAGGTTTCTTTATAATTGGTTGTGTACCGGTAGTCAGGTCAAGGATTTGCCGCAAACAACGCAAGTAACGCTAAAACTTTCTTATCTTAATAATTATTGTTTTCTCTGCGCCTCTGCGATGAATACTTTTTTATTAAGCTGAACAGCAGCTATGGAGTAATAGTGATCGATTCACCGGCAACGCTTCGCTTATGCCGGCCTACGTCACCTTTCACTATTCACTATTCACTATTCACTGATATCATTACCGTTATTACGCACTGACATCATTAAACGCGGGATGAAAAACAAACCCATGACTGCCTTACCTCGTCACTCGTCCCTCGTCACTCGTCCCTGTATTTGAAATGCTCGCCCATATCTGGTTCGGTTTTTTTGCTGTTGGCTTTATATCCGCCATGTATCAATGGCTGGTCAATGGCCATGCTGCCATCTTCTCTGAAATCATGCAGTCGACTTTCGATATGGC
>CALLCZ010000078.1 GCA_937998645.1 uncultured Gammaproteobacteria bacterium | reverse complement strand
ATTACGTTACGTATCGTAGCCGAGCTGATATCGAGTTCCGAGTCATTTGCCAGCTTTTTGGATCCAACCGGCTGACCATCAGCGATGTAGCTGTAAACCAGTTTTTTCAGCAAAAGTGCAGCGCGTTCGTTCAGCTGTTCGTGCATTGTCAGGTGTTGCTTTGTTAAACGATAAATATTGGCACTCACCGGGCTGGAGTGCCAGACGCAAGTATGGTGTCAAAACATTGAAGGGTCAAGATAAATACAGGTTCTAGGTGCTGGATACTAGGTACTGGGAAAAGCGTCTGCTAACGAACCCAGTACCTAGTATCTAGAAGCTAGAACCTGTTCTGGAAGATGGATTATTGCAGTTGCAATAATCCATCTTCCAGAACGTATACAGTATCCAGACGCTCTGCGATGTGCAGGTCGTGGGTGACCATGATGAGGGATGTTTTGTAGCTCTTGTTAAGCTGCATAATCAGCTCAAGTGCATTTTCAGCATTCTTACGGTCAAGGTTACCGGTAGGTTCGTCTGCGAGGACGCAGTCGGGGCTGTTGATCAATGCACGTGCAATGGCGGCACGCTGGCGTTCACCACCCGACAGTTCACCGGGCTTATGCTCGATGCGGTCAACCAGGCCGACTTCGGTCAGCAACTGAAGCGATTTTTCCCGCGCCCTGTCTATTTCCACACCATCGATCAGCTGCGGCATGGCGACGTTTTCAAGTGCGGTGAATTCAGGCAACAGATGGTGGAACTGGTAGATAAAACCCAGATGCTGGTTGCGCACATGGCAACGTGATTTTTCATTTATGGTGAACAGCTCTTCATCATTGATCAGTACCCGGCCTGATGTCGGTGTGTCCAGGCCGCCAAGCAGGTTAAGCAGGGTTGATTTACCTGAACCTGAGCTTCCGATGATTGCTGCGGTTTCACCTGCCTTGAGTGTGAAGTTAATGTTTCTGAGTACATGCAGTGCTTCACCGCTGCCCTCTTTATAATCTTTGCACAGGTCGATCGCCTGCAGACTGAACTCTGCACTACTACTCATAACGCAAGGCCTCTGCGGGCATGGTCTTTGAAGCACGCCACGCAGGATAGATGGTTGCAAGTATCGTAATCGAAAAAGCTGATAACGCGTAGGTGAGCACTTCCTTTGGCTGCACATCTGCTGTGATGTCACTGATGTAGTAAACATCTGAAGGCAGGAAGTCGGTATTGAACAGCTGCTCCAGCCAGGAAACGATTTCAAACACATGCAGCGCAACCGGCACCCCGGCCGCGACCCCGATCAGTGTGCCGAACATGCCTATGATGGTGCCCTGGATGATGAAAATCGTCATGACGCTGCCCGGCCTCATGCCAAGCGCGCGCAAAATAGCGATATCCGCTTCCTTGTCTTTGACTGTCATCATCAGGATCGAAACAATGTTCAGTGCAGCAACAGCGATGATTATCAACAGGATTATGAACATCACGGTTTTTTCGGTTTTCAGCGCCTTGAAGAAATTGCTGTGTTGCCGGGTCCAGTCGCGGATCCAGTATTCTTCACCAAATACCTTGTCCAGCTCACGTGTGACTTTCTGTGCTTCGAATAAATCGACCAGTTTCAGGCGTATGCCGTTGACCTTGCCATCCTCCAGTTGAAAAAGTTTTGCGGCATCGGTGATATGCATATAGGCCATGGCGCTGTCGAACTCGTGCATTCCGACCTCAAACACACCGACCACCTTGAAGCGGCGTAATCTCGGCATTACACCGACGGCAGTGACACTGGCCTGTGGTGTGATAACCGTTATCATGTCGCCTTCATATACACCCAGCGAGTTGGCCAGTTCGCGCCCGATGACTATGCCATAGTCACCGGCCTGCAGGTCCGTCAGTTCGCCGGAGACCATTTTGCTGGCTACAGTCGATACGGTTTTTTCCGCTTCCGGCTCTATACCTCTTACCAGAGAACCGCTGACACGCCGACCATTCGACATCATCACTTCCTTGCGAATATAAGGTGCAGCACTGATAACGTTCGGGTTCAAATTGGCTTTTTCTGCATTCTGCGCCCAGTTACTCATGGTGCCATCAAAACCGGTAATCGTTGCATGCGATGTCATGCTAAGGGTGCGATCGCGTAGTTCGTTACCAAATCCGTTCATCACCGAGAGAACGACTATCAGGGCGAATACACCAAGCGATACACATCCAATGGAAATAAAGGTGATGAACGAAACAACGTGCGTTTTACGTTTGGCGCGTGTGTAGCGCAGACCGATGAAAAGCTCTTTAGGTTGAAACATGGCGCGGATTTAAGCAGGATTAGTCAAAGAATTCCATTACAATTAAACTTTTAAGTTCCGCATCTCATTGCAATCATTATCGCACTGCAACGACACGTCAAATGAACCTCGATATCAACTGGCTGATCGGTCTGCATATTCCCTCCGATCTGCTGCCTCAAGGGCTGTTATGGGCAAGCAATGTCCTGTTTTTGCTGTGTTTGCTGCTGGCGATAAGGTTTGCTCACTGGAAAGTACTGTTAAACAGCCAGCAAAGCCAGCATGTTTTTCTCGGTGCTGTTGTTCTGCTGCTAACGACCTGGGGCTTCAAGGCAGGTATCTCTCCCGGGCTGGGCTTCCATCACCTGGGAGCAACATTATTTACCTTGATGTTTGGCTGGTCACTGGCCATCGTAGGACTGACAGTAACAATGATTGCATCCTTGCTGTTACAGGCCTCGGACTGGGCCAGCCTGGGAATAAACGGACTCATCAGCATCGTTTTACCGATAGTCAGCAGCTATGCTATTCTAAAATTCTCGCAAAAATGGCTGCCGGATAACTTCTTTATATACATCTTTGTCTGTGCATTCTTTGGCGCAGCAGTCGCGATAGCACTTAGCCGACTCAGTGCAATCACCCTGCTTTTATTGATAAACGCCTATCCTTATGAACAACTGGTAGAAGAATCTCTGCAGTATTTACCATTGTTCATGTTTCCGGAAGCCTTTATTACAGGCATGTTGATTACCATTTTCGTCGTTTATCGGCCCGACTGGATTGCAACCTTTGATGATGAGCGTTATATCAGGGGGAAATAGCAGGCTGTTACAGTGCTGATTTATTTACCGCAGAGGCGCGGAGGCGCAGAGAGTTACATGTTTTATTTACCGCAAAGGCGCAAAGTTCGCAAAGATGATCATGGTATTCGTAGGAGCGGCTTTAGCCGCGAACATCGGCAGTTCGCGGCTAAAGCCGCTCCTACAACAATACAGATTTTCTCTGCGCCTCCGCGCCTCTGCGGTTATATACGCCTTTTAAAATACAATCCGGTCATAGGTCCAGTACAGGCCAATGACTGAAATTATCAGTGATCCGGGGACGGTGATGCGCTGATGGTACCAGGGCTTGTCACGAAACCAGATACCCACTGCAAGGTAGGCAATAATAATGACAGCAAGCTGACCCAGCTCGACACCTACATTAAAGCTGATCAGTGCAGTTGCAAATGCATTGGGTGGCATACCGAATTCTGACAGCACACCGGCAAAACCCAGCCCGTGCAGCAGGCCAAACAGAAACACAAGAACCAGTCGGCTTTTATGCAGGGAATGCGCAAAAATGTTTTCTATTCCGACATAGGCAATCGATAAGGCAATCAAGGGTTCGACGATATTCGAAGGCAGGCTGACGATGCCTTTCATGGATAATGCCAGCGTCAGTGTATGCGCGACAGTAAACATGGTGACCTGCCACAGCAAAGGCTTCAATCGGGTACTGAGCAGGAATATACCGACTATAAACAGAATGTGGTCTGTTCCTTTCGGAACAATGTGCTCGAAGCCTATCCTGATATACGAAAAAATGACTTCAGTGACGGGCCTTCGAGTGAATATCTGTTCCAGCGAAAATGACTGACTGGGCTCGTCCTTGCGAAGCCATTGCCATTCTGACCAGTGCCATTGTTCATTGTCTTCATCGACCTGGCGAACGCGAACAGCGTTGTCGCCGAAGCGCGCAGGATAATACCACTGTAGCGCCCGTGTACTTTGATCAAGCTCGGCACTGAGCGTGATAACACTGATACGGGGTACTTTCGTATATCCGGGCTCCGGTATCCTGACATCAATAATGTCCAAAACCAGAGGCAGACCATCGGCTTTGAGAAATATCTGCTTGATGAATTCCTGCCTGAATGGCTCAAATTCATCGTGAAGTTGTTCCGGCTGAAACGCACGCAACACATCATACTCCTCAGCCGTGGGCGCATCCTGCGTGTTCTTGTACTGTGCATTAATACCGGTGAGTAATGCCTCGATACTGGCCCTGACTTCAACTTTGACGCTGCCATGAGTATTCGCGCTGATTTCAACCAGCGCCGGCTTGACGATATCAGCTGTTGCCACGCTAACCAGGCCGAGAGTCGTGAGCAATATTAGAAAGATGCGCAATTTCATGGAATACGGATGTTAACCCAGATGACTATTCGAAGATAAATCGATGTATATCCCATGAATAATATCGGGTATTAAGCGTCTCTCTACATTAACTAATACTAATTAACAATTTTATGCAAACTGCGATATTATCTGCAGGTTATTAAGAATAATGCGCATTATCGCCGAATAAGAGAGGTTCTAAAACATGTCGCGAATTGATCGCCGAGAATTCCTAAAGTTAATGAGCGCAGCCGCAGCTGCCGGCACAGTTCCCTGGCTGAGTTCGTGCAGTAATGAAGCCGCTGCAGCTGCTCTTCCAAAGGACTTTTACACGATTCCCAAACGCGGCAATGTTCGTATCCTTCACTGTACCGACTTCCATGGCCAGTTGAACCCTGTTTTTTTCCGTGAGCCCAATGTAAACCTTGGCATGGGTGATGCGTTTGGCCGCCCGCCTCACATGGTAGGAAAACAATTTCTGAAGGAAATGGGGCTGAAGGATAATACCCCTGAAGCACATGCCTATACCTATCTGAATTTCAACAAGGCAGCAAAACAATTTGGCCGCATGGGTGGCATGGCACACATGAAAACACTGGCTGACAGCCTCCGCGAGCAGATGGGCGGACGCGAGAATACGCTGATGCTCGATGGCGGTGACCTGTGGCAAGGCTCCGGCACATCATTGTGGACACGCGGTGTCGATATGGTGGAAGCCTCCAACATTCTTGGTATCGACGTTATGGTCGGCCACTGGGAATTCACCTACAAGGAGAACGAGGTGCTGAGCAATGTCGCCCTGTTCAAAGGCGATTTTATTGGCCAGAACGTGCGCGTGAAAGAAGACTCACTGATGGACGATGGTTATGCCAGGCTGGTCGAAACCTATGATGGCCGTGGTCTCTATGATGAAGATACCGGTCACGCTTTCCAGCCTTACGTCATACGCGAAGTTGGCGGTGCACGCATCTGCGTCGTTGGCCAGGCCTTCCCCCGCACCGCGAATGCAAACCCGCAGGAATTTTTCCCCGACTGGTCTTTCGGCTTGCGTGAAGATGACATGATCGAACTGGTTGAAGCCATCCGTGAAGACGAAAAGCCGGATGCCATTGTGCTGCTTTCACACAACGGCATGGACGTTGACGTCAAGATGGCTGAACGCGTGCCCGGACTGAATGCCGTCTTTGGCGGACACACCCATGACGGTGTTCCCAAACCCCTGAAAGTGAAGAATGTAGAGGGCCATGAATGCCTGGTCACCAATGCGGGCTCGAACGGTAAGTTCCTCGGCGTCATGGACTTCGATATTGATGGCGGCAAGATCAAGTCAATGAATTATGAAATGCTTCCGATCTTTTCCGAAGCGCTGCCTGCAGACAAGGAATTACAGGCTTATATTGATCAGATGCGTAATACTAAATACGACAAAAACATCGTCGAAAGCCGTGTCAAGAAGATGCATTACAACAAGAACCGGCTGGGCAAAACCTACAAGGAAATTCTTGACGAAAAACTGGCTATCGCAGACCGTACGCTTTACCGGCGCGGCAACTTTATGGGCACCTGGGACCAGGTTTTATGCAACGCATTGCGCGAAGAATACAAAGCAGATGTCGCCCTGTCTGCCGGTGTACGCTGGGGCACAACAACCCTGAAAGGCGACTGGATCACCATGGAAGATGTCATGACACAATGTTCCATGACCTATGCTGAAACCTATGTGCAGGAAATGACAGGCCATGACCTGCTGAACATCCTCGAACAGGTCGCAGACAACCTGTTCGATCCCGACCCTTACCTGCAGTCAGGCGGTGATATGGTACGCGTCGGCGGTCTCGACTACACCATTGAGCCATCGAAGAAACTGTATGAGCGTATTACCGATGCCCGCCTGGACAACGGCCATTTGATCGAAGCGGACCAGAAATACACGGTTGCTGGCTGGGCACAGGTAAACCGCACACCTGAAGGCAGGTTAATGTGGGATGTTGTACGCGACTATATTGTGAAGAACAAAGGCAAGGACAACGTTCTCAAGCTGCCGAAGATCAACCACCCGAAACTTGTCGGCGTGATGAAGGATCCGGGAATTGCGGATTATCCTGGCGAGGCCAGTTAAGTATTCACCGCAGAGGCGCTGAGGCGCAGAGAATTAATATTCATTTGCCGTTTTATGGGTAACACAAATTTATACTCTGCGCCTCAGCGCCTCTGCGGTTAAATATTTTTTCTTCTTTGATAATACGCGCGATAGCCGAGCAGTATTAACAGAATGCTGGCATAAATCAGCGGCTCCAGCGTATCGGCTTTTACCAGCCACAGAAAGTGCAAAACACCCAGCACCGCGATGACATAAACCAGTTTATGCAGCTTGACCCAGTTCTTCTTCAAAAGCCGTATCATTTTATTGTTCGATGTGACAGCCAGTGGAATCAATAAAACAAAAGCCGTGAAACCCACGGTTATAAACGGGCGCTTGGGTATGTCCCTGACAACCTCCATCCAGTCAAAATACTGATCAAACCAGATGTAGGTGATGAAGTGCAGGCAGGCATAGAAAAATGCATACAGTCCAAGCATTCGACGCAGTTTGATTAACCAGCTTTTTCCGCTCAGGCGTCGCAAAGGCGTAATCATCAAAGTCAGCAATAGAAAACGCAATGTCCACTCCCCTGTTTCGTGGGTCATGGTTTCTACCGGATTGGTACCCAGGGTGTTGTTTACAGCGCCGATAACAAGTGTAATAAACGGAACCAGGCATACTGTAAACAGTATGGGCTTGATGACAAACGCTATTGTCTTATCTTCAGGATTTAAAGACATAAAGATTATTGTGCGTAAATACGATTCAAAGAATTTAGCCGCAAAAAACGCAAAAGGCGCGAATAATTAAGAAATATGAAAAATAGAAAACAATCAATTACATTTGCGCATTTTGCGTCATTTGCGGCAAATATCACCGTATTAATGTCACCTCTCCCGGATTTCGCTTCGCTGCATCCAGGCTACAACTAGAAGTTCTTGACCAGATCCATGCCCTGGTACAGGTGCGCGACCTGATCGCCATAGCCATTAAACAGTACGGTATCGATTTTCGGCTTCCAGAACGGTTCACCTATACGCCGTTCTTTTTTCTGGCTCCAGCGTGGGTGATCGACGTCAGGATTAACATTGGAATAAAAACCATACTCTTTCGGTGCGGCTTCGTTCCAGGTTGTTTTGGGCTGTGTTTCAGTAAACCTGATCTTGACGATGGATTTAATGCTCTTGAACCCGTATTTCCACGGAACAACAAGCCTGATCGGCGCACCATTCTGGTTAGGCAGCATGTCACCGTACAAGCCGACAGCCATGATGGGAAGCTCATTCATGGCTTCATCGATGCGCAGGCCTTCAACATAAGGCCAGTTGAGCACACGACGCTTTTGTCCCGGCATGCGTGATTTATCGTACAGTGTGGTGAATTCGACATATTTCGCTTTTGAATTCGGCTCGAAAGTTTTAAGCATGTCAGCAAGAGAAAAGCCGACCCACGGTATGACCATCGACCAGCCTTCTACACAACGCAAGCGGTAGATATAATCCTGTAAAGCATAAGGCTGGATAAAATCTTCGAGGTCGAACGTGCCCGGTTTGCTGCATTCGCCTTCAACCGTAATGCTCCAGGGTTTAGCATCAAAATTCACAGCATTCTTTGCCGGATCTTCCTTGCCTGTACCGAATTCATAAAAGTTGTTGTAGGTGGTGATTTCTTCGAATGTACTGGGTGTGTCTTTTGTGCTGTATTTACTGTCAGCTAGATCTGGCCACTTCTTGGCCCATGCAGGAAGCATGGCATCTGTTGCAAGTAACACACTCGTCGCGAGCGAATGTTTCATGAATTTTCTTCGATCAAGATAGACCGATTTTGGCGTAATCTCGGAAGACTTAATTCCCGGTTTTTTTCTGATTAGTATGGCCATACATCCTCCGTGTTTTTTGTATGGACCACCTTATTGTGAATGAGTTCGACATTTATGAATAGCGAATAACGAACAAATCGCCTGCAACGCTTCGCTTATACAGGCCTACTGCTTATTCACACATCACTGTTAACTGTTAACTTTTCACTGTTAGTTGACCCAGACTCGCGCATTACGGAACAAACGTATCCACGGAGCATCTTCGCCCCATTCATCCGGATGCCACGAGTTCTGTACTGTTCTGAAGACGCGTTCCGGGTGCGGCATCATGATGGTTGCACGACCATCATCGGTGGTGAAACCGGTTATACCTTGAGGTGATCCATTAGGATTGAGTGGGTAGGTTTCAGTGGCGTTACCATCATGATCGATGAACCTCAGCGAAGTATGCAAACCTTCAGCCTGGCTTCCCTGCTTGAATTCAGCACGACCTTCTCCGTGTGCCACGGCGATTGGCATTCTTGATCCCTGCATGCCGGCCAGCAGCACGGATGGCGAGTCCATGACTTCAACCAGGCTGAAGCGTGCTTCGAATTGCTCGGAGTTGTTACGAACAAAATGCGGCCAGTGTTCGGCACCGGGGATCAATGATTTCAAATTGGCCATCATCTGGCAACCATTACAGACACCCAGGCTGATGGTGTCATCACGGTTGAAGAAGGCAGCGAAAGTATCGCGTGCCCGGCTGTTGAACAGGATGGTTTTTGCCCAACCCTCACCTGCTCCCAGCACGTCGCCATAAGAGAAACCGCCACAGGCGACCAGGCCCTTGAAATCATCAAGCTGCATGCCGTGTTCGATGATGTCACTCATGTGCACATCGATGGTTTCAAACCCGGCCCGATCAAAGGCAGCCGCCATCTCCAGTTGCCCATTGACGCCCTGCTCACGCAGGATTGCCATCCTCGGCCGGGTTCCGGCAGAAATATAAGGTGCCGCAATATCTTCGGAAGGGTCAAAATTCAGTTGGACATTGATTCCATGATCATGCGCCGTGATGGCTTCAAACTCCTGCTGCGCACACGCCGGGTTATCGCGTAAAGCCTGTATACGATAACTGGTTTCGCTCCAGACCTGTTGTAATTCATTTCTTGTGGCTGCAAATACTGTGTATACGCCTTTAGTCATGCTGATGTGACTATCTGCAGTTATGCTGCCAATAGCATGTGTACATGCACCGAGATTGTGTGCTGAGAGAACAGCGTTGACCTGGTCCTTATCCGCAGACCTGACCTGTAACACGCCGCCCAGCTCTTCGTTGAACAATACGGCGATGACATCCTCTGCAAGTGAATCGAGTTGTATTTCCAGGCCACAGTGACCGGCAAAAGCCATTTCGCACAGACAGGCCAGCAGTCCGCCATCGGAGCGATCGTGCCATGCCAGCAACAGGCCTTCACGGTTTAGCTGATGCAGTGCGGAGAAAAACGATTTGAATTGCTCAACATCATCAAGATCCGGTGGTCCATCACCAATCTGTTTGCAGGTTTGTGCCAGCACTGAAGCGCCCAGCCTGTTCCTGCCGTTGCCGAGATCGATCAGCAGTAATTCAGTCGCACCTTTGTCAGTACGCAGCATGGGTGTCAATGTCCGCCTGACATCGCCGACCGGAGCGAATGCTGAAATGATCAATGACAATGGTGCAGTCACGGATCTTTGTTCACCGTCCTGCTCCCATACCGTCTTCATCGACATCGAATCCTTGCCAACAGGAATAGCGATGCCCAGCTGCGGGCACAGCTCCATGCCAACGGTTTTTACCGTATCGTAAAGCTTCGCATCTTCACCGGGATGACCGGCTGGAGCCATCCAGTTGGCTGAAAGCTTGATATCTGAAAGATTTTCGATATCGGCTGCCGCGATATTTGTCAGCGCTTCAGCTATCGCCATGCGGCCTGAAGCCGGTGCGTCGAGCAAGGCTATCGGTGTACGCTCACCCACAGCCATGGCTTCACCGCAATACCCCTGATATGAAGCCGTGGTGACGGCAACATCCGCCACAGGTACCTGCCAGGGACCTACCATCTGGTCACGCACAACCATTCCAGTCACTGACCTGTCACCAATGGTTATCAAAAATGATTTGCTGGCAACAGATGGCGTGCGCAACACATCGAGGGCCGCCTGCTTGATATCAATATCCGAAGTATCGAGAACCTGTTGCTGCACTGCGAGACGCTGAACGTCACGCAGCATTTTCGGCGGCTTGCCCAGCAGCACATCGAGCGGCATATCCACCGGGTTATTGTTAAAGTGACTGTCATGAACCGTTAACTGGAGTTCTTGCGTGGTTTTACCGAGAACCGCATAGGGGCAACGTTCACGCTCGCACAGTGCCTTGAAGTTTTCGAGCTTGTCGGGATCGACTGCGATGACATAGCGTTCCTGCGATTCATTGCACCATATCTGCATCGGTGTCATGCCGGGCTCGTCATTATGGACTTCGCGCAGTTCAAATGCTGCACCGCGGCCGCCATCGTAAACCAGTTCAGGCAGCGCATTGGAAAGGCCTCCGGCGCCGACATCATGCACCGACAGGATCGGGTTGTCATCGCCCTGTTTCCAGCAGCCATCGATGACTTCCTGGCAGCGGCGCTCGATTTCGGGATTACCGCGTTGTACAGAAGCAAAATCCAGGTCTTCCGCGCTCGCACCACTATCCATTGATGAGGCGGCGCCACCACCCAGGCCTATCAACATCGCCGGGCCACCCAACACGATGATCTTGTCACCGGGAGAGACCTGATTCTTGAGGGCCGCTCCGGGGCGTATATTGCCCATGCCGCCGGCGATCATGATCGGTTTGTGGTAACC
>CALLCZ010000077.1 GCA_937998645.1 uncultured Gammaproteobacteria bacterium | reverse complement strand
GTTGCCGCAGGTGAAAGGTTTTTTGCCGGGTGAGACGATGCGGACCTTGAACAGGTTTTGTTCGGTGTTGGAGCGGACCAGGGTTTGCCAGATGTTGCCTGCGGCTGATAGGACATCCAGCATTCCGTATAGCGCTGACCCGGCTGTTTCGTTTACAGCGACTATTAGGACTTCGGTGGGCTTGGTGTTTTGATTCATCTGGGTTGCCTTCGAGGGTCAGGTTCTAGGTACTAGGGACTGGGGCCTGGGGAAAGACTTGGAGGCAATGCCCACCCTGTACTTCGTTTGTGAAACAGTGGCACGAATGCCCTGTTTTTGTCAATTATCCATCTTAGAAAATTGAGTGGGAAGTTTCATTATTTAGTCATGCCGCTGGTGAGGCGGTGCTTTGAAACTAACCATCCTGATATTCCCGCTTTCGCGGGAATGACGTGAAGAAGTGGGAATGTCGGGAAAAAAGAGGAAAACGCTATGACACAACATGACAACACAACACGTAATGGCCTCAACATTGAACAGATGGGACAAACCGTTGAGGCGCTGAAGAACGATCCGTCGCTGGCGCAGTTTGAGTTCCGGGCACGTAACCAGTGGGTTAACGGTGGTGAAAACCGCTCGAGCATCCAGGGCTTCTATGGTGCCGGTGCCGAGGATACTTCACGTACGGAGCCGTTTGTTTTTACCAACGGCGAGCCGCCGGTGCTGCTGGGTAATAACGAGGGTGCCAACCCGGTCGAGTTTTTGCTGCATGCCCTCGCCGGTTGTGTGACCACGACCACGGTGTTACACGCGACTGCTCGCGGCATCAATATACGCAAGCTTTCGACCGAGCTGGTTGGTGAGATGGATTTGCAGGGCTTGCTGGCACTGGATGACTCGGCGCCGGTTGGCTACAAGTCGATTCGCATCAGGATGGACATCGAGACGGATGCCTGTGATGAGGAAATTGATGAGCTGCTGTCGTTTGCCGAAGCGCATTCGCCGGTTTGTAATACGGTTTGTCGGCCGGTACCGGTTACGGTTGAAAGGGTTCGGGCTGAGCGGGTGGCGGCCTGAACTTCAGGTACCAGAGGCCGGGAACTGGGTACTGGGAAAACCTGTTTTGACTAGTAGCCTGGATGGAACCGTAAGTATTAAAGGGGACGGAGGCACTGCTGTCCCCTTTTACCATCCCTTGAAAATCAGTTATTCCCAGTTCTTCCTGACTTTTTCTATTCCCAGATCCAGCAACAAATCCATGTTTCTGTCAGGAATGGACTCGGTATCCATCTGCTCACGTGCTCTTTCGATGCTGCTTTCTCGGATCAGGTGAAACATGGGATACGGTGAACGGTTAGTGTAATTTCTCACATCATCTTTATCCAGATCGGCGAACTGATAATCCGGGTGGAAGCTGGCTACCTGGATTACACCCTCTGCTTTCAATTCATGAATAATTGAATCAACCACATCGAGAAACTGATTGTATTCCAGAAAATCTGCAAGCATTAACGGCGCGATAACAATAGTTGTTTCAGTTTCCTGCTGTTTTGCTGCTTTCAGAAATAATATCTCATCAACCAGCGCATTCACCAACATTTCTTCGTCCGTTGCCGAACAACTCACATAACGAATTCTATCTTCGTTAAACGGCTTGGCCGCAAACGGACAAAAGTTGTGTGCAATCACAAAATGTTCCAGCCAGTTTTTTGTTGCGATAACTGCTTTATCGTTGTGTTTTTCTGTTTCAGTTGTTTTACTTTCGCTCAAAATAACACCATCACCAATTTGCACTTTCCCTTCACTGATAACACGGCAACAAACTCCGCCCCGCCATCTGGGTTTTAACGCATCAAGTAATCCCTCAGCCGCATCTTCCATGCGGTGACAGGGATCAGTTTCCTGCGTAATCAATAACTGAACATCACCTATTGTGATTGTCCTTCCTGAGGTGTTTTCGAAATCAAGATCATCAACCAGCAGATTTGCCCGCCGTGTCGTCCAGGGCAAATCAGTTTTCAGTTGCGCGTTGGCCTCCTGCCAGGCCTTTTTCGATATAACAGTAACCTGTCGTTTTGACGGCTTGCCTCTAAAATCACTTTCAACACCTTTATCCAGGCTTATAAAAGCCGCATCAAGTGTTTGCATAGGTGCGCGCTTTTTATGCTTGACTGCGATGCCAACGAGTTTTGCCATAAGTATTAATCATCTTGAATCAGTACCGTGTCACTGGAGTCAGGACTATCATCGTACATCAGGAAGTATGTCTGCGTTATTGTCTGTGCACAAGCAAAGACCTGACCCCTGACCCACTTTTCTACATATTCGGGTAAACTCCACGGACGCTGGCCCTGTGATTCAACCTGGAGAATGTCATGAACAAATTGTCGCCTCGTAACCTGCTTCTTGCAGCTGCACTGTTGGGTATCACCGCCGAAAGCGCCGGGTCGGAGGAAGCAGCGCCGGGCGTGCCTGCCGCAGCCGCCGATCAGGCAGCTTCGCCCGGCACCGCTGATGTGCAGAAGTCTGCGCCAGCACCAAACCGGCGCGGGTACGAGCAATACCGGCAACCACCACAATGGCGTGAGCCCCCGCCCCCGCCAGGCTATTATGACCGTTATCGTCCTTACTACCCGCCGTATCCTCAATACCGGACCGCACCTGCCGCGCCAGCGGAAAACCCACTCAGCGCTACACTCAAGCAGTCGCAGGAACAGCTGGCTGCGAAAAGCGCCGAGCTGAATACAGCCAATGAGCAGCTGGCCACCTTGCAGGCTGAACAGCAGGCTATCATGGAGGTCTTGCAACAGGTACAGGCCGAGACCGCCAAAGCCAGCGAGCAACTCAGCGTAGTCATAGAAGAGATGGATATCCTCCATGAAGTACTGACCGGGTTAAAAGGCCGGCTGGATGTGCAGAACACCAGCCTGCTTGGTGCCTTGCAGGCTGGTGCTACGGAAAGCGACGAGGGCGACAGCGCGGTTGCCGGTGCTGTTGAGCAGGCACAATCTCCCGCCACCAAGCCCGCCCAGCCAGAAAACGCTGGCACTGAACAGGCTGGGGCAGGCGATAACGAACCGGCAAAACCTGAAGCCCAATAGGCGAATCAGAAGCGGTGGGTGGTTTGATTCATGTGCCCTCAGCCCAACCCTCTCCCAGGGAGAGAGGGAGCTTTTTTCATAAGGCTGTAGCCTGGATGGAGTGAAACCTAATCCGGGCTTTGCCTGTAATGACGAACATCTCCCCGGATTCCACTGCGTTTCATCCGGGCTACGGTATTTAAGACGCTGGTTGCCTGCATTTGGGATTGACGTTCCTGCGCAGGCTTGACGGCAGCTTTAAGAACGGTGTCTGATCTTGTGTGTTTACTTTTGCAGGTGTCACGTTAGTTTTATTCGAATGACTCGTTTTCCAGTTCCGTTATCAACTGGCTGATGTACGGGCCGATCTGCTGGTCAAAGCCACTCCAGTTTTTGTATTCATCCAGTTCGGCAATGACCCCGGGTTTCATTTCATAATCCATCAGGCCCTGTTCATAATATTTAGCCACCACACTGCGCAGCTGCTGGTAGATGCGGGCAAAGGCCTGCACCAGCTCTATGCCGCCGCTGCGGCCATGCCCAACGACGACATGTTCAGGATTGATTGCCAGTGCCTGCTGGGTGGCCGCGTAGGCACCCTTGAAATTGCCGTCGCCCATGAAAGAGAAATGTTCATTGTTCACGATGTCGCCGGTGAACAGCACGTCCTCTTCCACGACATAAACCATCAAGTCTGTTGACGTATGCGCCTGGTCGAACAGGATCACCTGGAAGGTGATGCCGCCAATGTTGTATGCCCGGTTTTCTGCGGGCGTACCGGGTATCACGGCCCTGGTGCCGGCAAAGTCGTCACCGAGGCGCCTTGCGAAGGTATCGAGCCAGAATTTGTCCTCGCCGCCAGTTAACAGGGCAATCAGTTCCGGGTGGGCAATGGTGCGCGCGTCCGGCCAGGCCTCGACCAGTGCCTGGTTTGCCAGCCAGTGATCGCCATGAATATGCGTGGTAAAGATATGGGTAACCGGTTTCGCGGTGACGGTGGCAATCTTTTGCCGGATCATTTTGCCGATTTCATAACTGCTGCCGGTATCGATGACAACGACACCGCTGTCTGTCACGACAAAGCCCGGGTTGTTATGAAAACCGTGACTGATATTCGGGTCTTCATCGTGAGGGCCATGTTCGATGACATAGGTGTTTGGCCCGATTTTCAACGGCTGGATGTGGGGCCACTCGAGAGCGTGGGCCGGTTGAAGTGCAAGGCAAAAGACGGCGAATAGATAAAGTGAACAGTGCTTCATATTTGACCTGGTGATTACAGCTGATTTACACCTGTAGAGCTGCTATTGCAATACCTTGCAGGTTTCCCGGATTTGCTGCGCTTCATCCGGGCCAGGTTTCTAGCTTCTTATGAAGTTCACGATCCATTGTGCGACGAGTTCGTTATCTTCGTTTTGTTGCAGTGATTCCTTTGCCTGCTGGTAGGCATGTTCTCCGATGATATGGCGGCGTTCCGTCATGATGTATTGCAGGTAATCATGGTTGAATTCCGGGTGGCCCTGGAAAGTCAGGATCGTGTGGTCAACATGGTAGCCGGCGATGGGGCAGAATTCGTTGGTGGCGACCAGGGAGGCCTGTTGCGGCAACCGGGTGACCTGGTCCTGGTGACTGACCAGCAAATTAAACTGCGGTTGTTTGGGTGTTAGCCAGTGAGGTGTTGTTTTGACATCGCTGCTTGCCATGCCGATGCCCCAGCCCTTGTCGTGTTTCTGCACCGATCCACCCAGTGCCTGTGCAATCAGTTGATGGCCGAAGCAAATACCAATCAGCTTTTTTTTCTGGGCATGACACTCGACGACAAACTGCTTCAGCTGGTTTATCCAGTGAATTTCTTCATAGCAACTGTGTTTACTACCGGTCAACAGGTAGGCATCACAGGCGTCGATGCTTTGCGGGAATTCCTGTTGCGTAACCTGGTATACCTGGAAAGACAGTTGAGGATCAACGGCAGACAATAGCTGCTCGAACGTTTCAGCATAGCGGCCGTAACGCTGAATAACTTCATCGTTCAGTTCATCGGCTTCTAGTATTCCGATAATCACTTCTATTTACCTTTCGACTTTATGCACTGCGGTTTCAAACAAGGTCGAATATTGTTCCGCGCTCAACACTACCGGGTTACCCGCGGCTGATGGATCCTGTGATGCCATCTTGCCTATCAGTTTACTTTTTTCAACGCTGATGTCTATCGATTGCAGGTCGCCGGGGATTTGCAGGTTTTTTCTGAGCTGCAGAATCCAGTGCAGGAAACCTTCGAAAGAAATATCATCCAGCTCAAGCACGCGTGCGATGTGGATGACTTTTTCTTCGATGGCGGGTCGGTTGTTCTGCAACACGTAGGGCAACAATATCGCATTGAGCAGGCCATGATGCCTGTCGTAGACGGCACCGAGCGGGTGCGCCAGTGCGTGTACCGCGCCCAGGCCTTTTTGAAAAGCAACCGCGCCCATCATCGATGCAGCTAGCATGTGGCTTCTGGCTTCGAGGTTGCCGCCTTCGCTATAAGCGAGCGGCAGCCACTTGCTGATCAGGGTCATGGCCTGCAAGGCGATGCCGTCGGCCATCGGGTGGTAGCCGTTCGCGCAATAAGCTTCGAGGCTGTGTACGAACGCATCCATACCGGTGGCGGCAGTCAGGGCTGCAGGCAATCCCGTGGTCAGCTCAGGATCGGCGATCACCCGGTTCGCCAGCATGCAAGGATGAAAAATGATGACTTTACGTTGTTCGGTCTCATCGACGATGACCGAGGCGCGCCCGACTTCAGAGCCGGTGCCTGCGGTTGTGGGTATGGCGATCAGCGGGGCGATCCCGTCAGCATTGACCCGCAACCAGTTGTCACCCACATCCTCGAAATCCCACAGCGGCCTGTTCTGCCCGACCATCAGTGCAATGGCCTTGGCCGCATCGAGCGCACTGCCGCCACCGAGTGCGATGACGCCGTCATGCTGACCCTGTTGATAAGCCTGCACACCGGCCTCCACGTTGCTGCCGGTCGGGTTGGGTTTAACATCGCAAAACAGGCTGGTGTTGAGTCCGGCCTGCCGACTGGTTTCGATCAGATCGGTGACAAATTCAAGCCTGGCCAGCCCGGCATCGGTGACCAGCAGAGGTCTGTTGATACCCTCTTCCCTGCAGGCAGACGGCAGCTGGCGGACGGTGCCAACGCCAAATGTTATCGCGGTAGGGTAACTCCAGTTGCCCTGTAGCCGTTGTAGTGTTGAATTGATGCTTTCGTTTGTCATAGTTACATAATATCGCGTCATGCCTGATAAGGAACGTCACCCCCGAAAGTTTATCTGTGCAGGTATCCAGTAACCCCCTCTCCCCCTGGGAGAAGGAGCTAGTTCGTAGCCTGGATGAAGTGAAACGTAATCCGGGATGCACTTGTGATGAATAAACACACCCTGATTACAGAGATCGTAGGCCAGGATAAGGCATAGCCGTTCCTGGCGGGTATCGCCTGCAACGCTTCGCTTATGCAGGCCTACGTATCTGCAATATAAACCCCCCGTTCATCCTGAGCTAGTCGAAGGATCATCCTGAGTTAGTCGAAGGATCATCCTGAGCTAGTCGAAGGATCATGGTAAGCCCTTCGGTAGAGCCCAGGGCAGGCCCTTCGGTAAACTCAGGAGAGCCTTGTCGAACCATCATCGCGACAATATCACTGTTCACCATTAACTGTTATTTATTCACTGTTTTTCAGGTAATACGACTTGGGCCGGGTCAACTGCTGGTAACCCAGCGCCGAAAGCGAACAACCGCGTCCGGAGTTTTTCACGCCCACCCAGGCCAGCGCCGGGTCGAGATAGTCACAGCGGTTCATGTAAACGGTACCTGTTTGTATCTGCGCGCCCAGTTCGGCTGCGCTGGATTCGTCGTGCGTCCAGATTGATGCCGTCAGGCCATATTCACTGTCGTTCATCAGCTCGATGGCCTCTGCATCATTACTGACTTTCATGATGCCGACTACCGGCCCGAAGCTTTCCTGTTTCATCACGGCCATTTCATGATTGACATCAACCAGTACCTGCGGTGCCAGGTAACGGGTGCCCGCCTGGTTTGCAGCAAATTGTTCCGCATCGATGCAGGCTTGTGCGCCGCTCGCGACAGCCTGGTTGATCTGCTCGCGAACAAACTCTGCGGCCCTGGTGTTCACCATCGGTCCCAGCGTTGTATCGGCATGCAGTGGATTGCCCAGGCGGTATTGTTTTACTGTCTCGACAAACTGTTCAACGAAAGGGTCATAGATATCTGCGTGTACATAGATGCGCTCGACCGCGCAGCAGGATTGTCCGCTATTGAAAAAGGCGCCATCGACCAGGTTCTCTACACTGTGTTCCAGGTCAGCATCGCTCATCACGTAAGCTGGATCCTTGCCACCCAGTTCAAGTGCAACACCCTTGAACAGCCCCGCTGCGGCGAGCTCAATGGACTTGCCCCCACTGACAGAGCCGGTGAACGATACAAAATTGATTGAACTGTTTTTGATCAGCTTCGACGTGCTCTGGTGATCAAGGTGTAAATACTGAAAAACGCCTGCGGGTAGTCCGGCCTCGATGAATGCCTGGTGAAAACGCTCGGCGCACAACAGGGTTTGTTTCGAGTGTTTGAGGATGACGCTGTTGCCGGCCATCAATGCGGGGATGATCGAGTTGACCGCGGTCAGGTAAGGATAATTCCACGGCGCCAGCACCAGCACTGTTCCCAGTGGCTCATGACGAATCAGGCGGTTCAGTCCGGTCTTGTTGTCTGTTTCGCTACCGTTGATGCGTATGTCGGCAAGTTCCTGCCCGGCAATGTCGATCATGTAGCGGGCGCGTTGTTCCAGGCCGCGAATTTCACCCGGGCTGTACGCAACGGGTCGACCCATCAGCCGGGTGATTTCTTCGGCGAGTTCATCCGTGTTGTCGCGCATGATATCAATGGCTTTATGGCACAATGCTGCGCGCTGTTGAACGCTGGTCTGTTTCCAGGCTGCCCGGGCTGTGTCAGCTGCCTGTATAGTGGACAGGATTACCGCTTCGCCGGCCAGTTCTCTTTGCGCGACAATCGAGCCATCGACAGGTGATACGATTTGTATGTTGTTGCTCATAACGTAGGAGCGGCTTCAACCGCGAATCCATAAAAGACGCTGGATTCCCGCTAAAAGCCGCGGGAATGACGAATAAGTACGCAGCCTGGATGAAGCGAAGCGTAATCCGGGAAGATTGACATTATCGCAAGCAAGCCCCGGATTTCGTTTCACCCCATCCAGGCTACACAGTTGTTTATCATGTACACCCTAAATAATCTCAAAGTAACGTTCCAGTTCCCAGTGGGAGATATGTTTGCGAAACTCCCGGACTTCCCATTCACGGCTGGCCGCGAAGTGATCGACGAATTCATCACCGAGATAGTCCCTGGCGATGTTCGAAGCCTTGAAACGCTGTGCTGCTTCCATCAGGTTTGTCGGTAGCTGCAGATGCCCGGGGAATTTCTGATCATAGGCGTTGCCTTCCACCATTGCTTCGATGTCTGCATCATGCTCGATTCCCCACAGTCCGCAAGCGATGACGGCGGACAGGATGACATAGGGATTGGCATCGGCGGCTGCGATCCGGTATTCCAGTCGCTGGGCTTTTTCGCTGCCCGGGATAATGCGAATCGCACAGGTGCGGTTGTCGATACCGACGCTGGCTTCGGTGGGCGCCCAGTAACCGGGCACGAGACGCCGGTAGGAATTAATGGTCGGCGCGATCATGGCAAGAAATTCGGGCATGAGTTTTTGCAAACCACCAACGAACTGCCGCATGGTCCGGCTCATGTTGTGCGGCTGACTTGCATCGTGAAACAGGGCGTTGCCGTCCCTGTCTTTGATCGAAAGATGAATGTGACCGCTTTGACCCGGGTAATCCGCTGACCACCGCGCCATGAACGTGGCCATCTTGTTTACTTTGTGCAATGCCACTTTTGTAAATGTCTTGAACAGGGCCGCATCATCGGCCGAGCGCAGCGCATCTTTATACGTGATCGCGGCTTCGAGTACGCCGGGTCCGGTTTCTTCGTGTAAACCTTCGAGGTCAAAATCCATTTTCTCTGCCAGGTCCAGCAGCATTTGATAGGTGTCCGACTCGGCGCTGTTGCGTATCACGGAATAACCGAATTCGGATGGTCCCATCGGCACCATGTTACGGAAGTTTTTCTCGCGTACACTTTGTGGTGTTTCGTTGAACACGAAGAACTCGTATTCAAACGCGGAAAACAATTCCAGCCCCATTTCACCGGCTTTGTTCAACACGCGTTTCAGCAGGTTCCTGGGACAGACCTGTTCCGCCTGGTTCGAGAACTCACCGAGAAACAGCAACGCATTCCCCTCGAGTGGAAGATTGCGACAGGTGTCCGGGACAATTCGAACACTCGCATCGGGGTAACCGGTGTGCCAGCCGGTGTAAGTGACATTGTCGTAGAGCTGGTCTTTTACATCCCAGCCCAGCACGACATCGCAGAAGCCAAAACCGTTATCCAGTGCCGAGAAGAATTTTTCACGGGAAATATATTTTCCACGCAGCACTCCGTCCACATCGAACACCCCAACCTTGACGTGGCTGAGTTCGCGCTCAATAACCAGCTGGCGTGCCTGACCGGCGTCAATTACATCCCTAGCGTCCATAGTGCGACCTGTTTAATGTTAATGGTTCAAGTCTAGACCAAGGGCAATAAAGGTGTCGAAATAATATGGGTAGCGTGGTTCGCGGTTAAAGCCAGGTGCCGGTAAGGTAGTGGCGAGTGCCCTTCGGCAGGCTCAGGACGAGCGGTGGGCTGGTTGAATCATGAGCCCTCACTTCATACATCCACCCGTAAGAGCATTTTGTTGATGAGGGCTATGTTTTAGAATTTTTTAATTTTGTCAATTCGTCATAGTTTGGGCAAAAGGTATCAGGATCGATATCTTCCCCCAGAAACATGTGTTCGCATTCATCCGGTTCGGGACAGTGTTCGCATGCCCAGATATGTCGCTCCTTATCCATGTCAGAGGTCTTGCGGAAATATTCTTTCGGGGAGATTTTGAGGCGGTCAAGCATGTTACTCAGGAGCAGTCCTCGAATCCTTTCAGCCTGATCCTTGCGACCTTTTCGTAAGGCCCTGATATCACAGTACATACGGCACGCTATGAGGACAAAGATAACGGCCACAGCTGTTCCTATGATTACCAGTGTTTGCGGGCTGATATCGTCGTAAATGGACATGCCATTGAAATCCCTTATGTCATTTCTTTTAGTATAAATATTTCAAGTTCAGAATCAATGGATAAACCGTGGTACTAACGAGTAGATCACGGCCAGGTCATTCCCTGATCGTTTTGCTAGAACATCCAGCCGGTTGGATCTGGATAGGCTTGTCTTCGATCAAGATATTTTATGCCCCTGGCACAGCGTACGATCAGCCACAGCAGGCAGAACAATAGAACAAGCAGGCCGATGATGAACTGGGAAAGCAGTACACCGATGAACAAATACATGGCACCTATCCAGAAGGTTCTGATCTGAAATTGATAATGGCTTTTGAGCCAGTCCGCGGCATCGTCCCTGTTGACGTAAGCCATTATCAAACCCGCGATAGCGGTGATACCTATTAATATGCTGGCCAGGTACAGGAAATAGATAATCTTTGCAGTGCCTGTGCCGACGGTTTTTTCGTTGTTGCCTGTATCGTTCACTTTAGTTTGAAAATATTGCTTCTATTTGTCTGTTATCAGGCAGCCGCGGGTTCCGGGTAGGCCTGTTCAAGGGCGTTATAAATATCGCTCTTGAATGAGATCGAGTCTGAATCCAGTTTTTTGAGGATGTCGGCGAGGTACTCGTTGTCTTCGCGGCCGTGCCACATTTTTATATAGTGGCCTTCCTTGTAGCCGTTGTCCTGGCGGAACAGGTTGAGTACGTTCTTGCCAACATAGATTTCGTGCAGCTCTTCGAACGACATCGCCAGGTGGTTCATGATACCCGCAATGATGGAAAAGTGTGCGCCCTGGTTCACCAGGGTCTCTCTGGCCAGTAATTCGATGCTGGTTTTTATGTCATCGGTGGCGTTCGGGTTTTCGAAATCGCTTGCGATGTCTTCGGCAATGACATCCAGCGCACTACCCTGCATCAGTCGAATGCTGAGGCCAAAGTGGACGATGTCGACGACTTCCAGTTTTACCTGCATCACGTCTGCGTCCTGCTTTTTCCACCACTTCCAGCCATAGTGTTCGAGCATCTCAGAAGATTCCATCCAGATGGCGCGGTACCACTCGTAAGCAGCATTGCGCCAGTCGGCGTTGACCTTGCTGTTCATGGCGTCCTGCAACTCCAGCATTGTTTTTATTTTATGTTTCATGTTTGGCTCACGGATCGGTTGGATGGGGAATGTTAAAACATTCAGTGAACAGTGAACAATGAATAATTAATTTATTCGCGTCTTTCGCCGCTCCTCTAGCCCCTTCCCCCTCCGGGAGAAAGAGCCCAGGATAACCGGCTTCGACTGGTTCTAGATAACAGCGTTATCAGGCGTAATTTCCGTTCAGCTTTCGTTCATTCGTTTGGCGATATCTTATAACCATCGGGAAAGGCCCGATCTTGAAATTCTTGAAGGAGAATGAAGATGAAAACATTATCTACTCTGAAAACACTGCCGCTGATTGGCCTGCTGGCTATGGGCCTGGCACTGGTACCGGCGGTTTCGATGGCTGATGATGACGGTCGTGGTCGCGGTAAAGACAAGACGCATCAAACGTATGACGGTGGCAAAAGCCATCATGGTGAACATCACGATTCGCATTATGGTAAAGGTCACAAGCATACCTATGTACGTGGGCACAACAAGCACGTCAGGCATGTTCATAGACCTGGTCACAAGCACCATAGCCACAAGCACCATAGCCACAAGCACCATGGTCACAGGCATACCGATTACGTTGTCGTACATGATCGCCACTATGATTATGACCCGTTCAGGCTGATGCTGGGCCTTCACTTCGATAACATCGATATCATTTATCGTGACTTCTAGGCACACCTCTCCGGCCGGCAATGCTGTAATCGCCGGCCGGAGTGTGGCCTTGCACCGTCTCGCTCGTGTAAGCTTGTTGTTTCTACCACGGCACGGTTCTATCGATGAAAAAGTTTCTGATCCTTCCTCTGCTGGTTTTGCTCATGTTGATGTCTGCAGTGGTTCATGCGGATATTGGCAAAAAGCAGGCGGCATCCATTGCGCAGAGCGTGCATCCCGGGCGTGTTCTCGCGGTCAAGCAGGGACAGGAGAATAATGTGCCTGTCTATCGTGTGAAAACACTGAGTGCGGGCGGCGACGTGCACATCATCGTGATCGATGCCGATAGCGGGAAAGTGATCTCGAAGCAGTAGCCATGCGCATTCTGGTAATTGAAGATGAAAGTGGCCTGCAGGCGGATATTCGTCAACGACTGGAAACCGAGGGCTATATTGTCGATACCAGCGGCGAAGGTAATGAAGGTCTGTTCTTCGCCACCGAATACCCGCTGGATGCAGCCATTATTGACATCGGCCTGCCCGGCATTTCCGGTATCGAAATCATTCAACGTTTGCGTGAACAGGGCAGCACCCTGCCGGTGCTGATCCTGACCGCGCGCAGCCGCTGGCAGGAAAAAGTCGAAGGCCTGGAAGCCGGTGCCGATGATTACCTGGTCAAGCCATTCCAGATGGAAGAACTGCTGGCGCGCTTGAAGGCACTGCTGCGCCGCGCCACTGGCACACCGACAACTGAACTGCGTTGCGGTGCGGTGGCGCTGAACCTGGGTACACAGCAGGTGCTGCTGAACGAGGAAGTGCTGGATGTGACCGCGTTTGAATACCGTATGCTGGAATACCTGATGCGGCACTCGAGCGAAGCGGTATCGAAGGCGAAACTGGCCGACTACCTGTACCCGCACGATGATGACCGCGACAGCAACGTGATCGAAGTCATCATCGGGCGCCTGCGCAAAAAGCTGGACCCGAATGGCTCATTACAGCCGATTGAAACCCTGCGCAACCGCGGCTACCGATTCACCCTTTGCGACGAGGACAGGCCAGAGTGATTGCTATGGGAATGTTCTGATGTCACTCAATCAACGAATCATCCTGAGTGCAACGCTGGTGCTGGTGATATTCATCAGCCTGACCGCGTTGACGCTGGAGCGCGCGTTTTCAGACAGCGCCGAAAGCGCTCTGCGCGACAAGATGACCAGCCAGCTGTATGCGCTGATGGCAGCCGCAGAAGTCGGCGATGATGGCCTGATCATGCCCAGCGATGAACTCGATGCCCTGCTGGGCCTGCCCAGCTCCGGCGTATATGCCTTCGTCACCAGCAAAACAGGAGAAACCCTGTGGCAATCGTCATCGGTACTGGGCGCGAAGCCGCCCCCGCCGGTTGCCCTGGGTCGAGGTGAGAAACGATTCAGCAAAACAAACGTCGGCAGTGTGGAATACTTCATGCTTGCCCATGGTGTGAACTGGGCGACCAACACCGTCGGAGAAGCCGATGCACTGGCATTGACCTTTGTTATGTCGACTGATCTGGAGTCGTTCGACAAACAGATTGTCCATTACCGCGCCACCCTATGGGGCTGGCTGCTGGCCATGGCCGTGCTGCTGCTGATTAGCCAGGCGCTGATACTGCGCTGGGGCCTGTCGCCGTTGCGCAAGGTGGGTGATGAGTTGAACCGCATCGAAAACGGCAAACAGGAAGATATTGAGGATACATATCCTCATGAAATCAAAAGGTTAACGGACAATATTAATATTTTGCTGGAACATGAGCGCGAGCATAAAATGCGCTACCGCAATGCGCTGGGCGACCTTGCCCACAGCCTGAAAACGCCGCTGGCGGTACTGCAGAGTTCGCTCGCCGGCAGGGATGAGAAAACCGTAAGCACCTTTGAGGAACAGATCAGGCGCATGAACACGATTGTAGAATATCAGTTGCAGCGCGCCGCCACTTCCGGCTCCGGCGGAATCGGCAGTTACGTGGAAGTGGAACAGGCGATCACCCGCCTTACCGGTTCTCTGCTGAAGGTTTATCGTGACAAACAGGTTAAGCTTGAAGTGGATGTTGATCCGTCACTGATGTTCAAGGGTGATGAAGGTGACTTGATGGAGATATTCGGCAACTTGCTGGATAATGCTTTCAAGTGGTGCAAACAGCGCGTGGTGGTCAGTGCCGGGCTACAGGGTAAGCGACTCAACATCCGAATCGAAGATGACGGTCCCGGCATGAAACCCGAACTGGTGAAGCAGCTGTTACAGCGCGGGGTGCGCGCTGACGAAACGATGCCCGGGCATGGCATCGGTCTGTCGATTGTGCACAACATCGTGCAGGCGTATCGGGGTTCGCTGAAGATAGAGCAAAGCGAGCTTGGAGGCGTTGCTGTTTCAGTCGCTATTTAAATACCAGGTACGAGTGACGAGGAAAAACAAAGCGTGTAGCCCCCTCTCCCTCTGGGAGAGGGTTGGGGTGAGGGCGCATGACTCGGACAACCCACCACTCATCCTGAGCTGGTCCAGTTACTCGCTGTATCTCATATCGTGACCACTGCCGTCGCGGTAACGGTACTGATGGGATTGTCCCTTGCCGTACCCCCGACCCTGGCCGCGTCCACCGCCATAACCCTGGCCACCCTCGCCATAGTTCGGGCCACCGCGTCCGTAACCCTGTCCACCCTGACCATAACCATAACGGCCACCCGGGCCATAACCCTGGCCCTGGCCTTGTCCACCGCGACCATAACCCTGCCCCTGGCTACGACCTTGTCCTTCTCCACGGCCATAACCCTGACCGCCCTGGCCTCTGCCGTAGCCACGGCCATAACCCTGTCCGTCCCTGCCATAGCCCTGATCAGAGCCATAGCGACCGCCTCGACCGTAATTTTCACGACCTCGACCGTCTCCATAACGGCCGCCTGGACCATAACCCCGGCCGTCCTGGCGATAGCCTTGAACGTTACCCTGGCCACGACGTCCATAAGCAAGTCCCTTGCCCTCGCCGCCTTCAGTGATACAGCCGGGTCCACCCCCGCCCTGGCCGCCCTGACCGCACGGCCCCATACCGCGGCCCATGCCTTCATTGCCTTTGGCCTTGCCGACATTGCTGCCCCTGGGGCTCTCGTCTGCTGCCAGTAGGCTGGACGTGGTTGCAAGACTCATTGCTACGATTAAGCCCCTAATAATGTTTTTCGTTGTGACTTTCATAATTGGTTGATCTCTTCCTGGTAAGGTAATTAAGAATCTGTCTGCACTATTATCGCAGTAATCTTGATCTGGTTGACAGGTTTTGCGAACTCTTGGGATTTGTGAGTTTAGCCCCCTCTGCATAGGGAAAGCGAGCTTCTTTCTTCCGGGA
>CALLCZ010000076.1 GCA_937998645.1 uncultured Gammaproteobacteria bacterium | reverse complement strand
TTATCCATCAGCTTGCAAAGGATGGATTATCCAGCATTGGCCATCATGGCCCCATGACGTCAATGGGCGTTCCGCGTCATGAACTGCCTCATTGGGATGATGTACAGATCATGGTAGCCCAGATGGCGACCAAGCCCCTGATGGAAGACCCGCCGGTTGCTACAGAACTTGTCATTGGCGCTGAATCGAAAAAACCACTGGTTCTGAGCATTCCCCTGTTTGTTTCTGATATGAGTTTTGGCGCCCTGTCTGAGGAAGCAAAAATCGCACTTGCCAGGGGTGCAGAACTTGCCGGTACAGGAATTTGCTCTGGAGAAGGTGGCATGTTGCCGGAGGAGCAGTCCGCCAACAGCCGCTACTTCTATGAACTCGCGAGCGCCGGTTTCGGCTACCGCGAAGAATTGCTGGAGCGCGTGCAGGCCTTTCACTTCAAAGGCGGCCAGGGCGCAAAAACAGGTACAGGGGGCCATCTACCTGGCACGAAAAACACAGGCAAGATATCTCAAGTCAGAGGAATACCAGAGGGCCAGCCGGCAATATCCCCTCCCACATTTAAAGAACTTTCCTCTATATCTGATTTTAAACGCTTTGCAGACCGGGTTAGAGAAATCACAGGCGGTATTCCTGTTGGTTTCAAGCTCAGTGCAAACCATATTGAGAAAGACATTCAATTTGCACTTGATGCCAGTGCTGATTACATCATATTAGACGGTCGTGGCGGGGGCACTGGCGCAGCCCCTGAAATGTTCAGGAATCACATCAGTGTGCCGACTATCCCGGCATTAGCAAGAGCCCGCCATTATCTCGATACACAGGGTGCAAGCGGTCGCGTCACACTGATTATTACCGGTGGTTTGCGAGTGCCGACTGATTTCGTGAAAGCACTGGCGCTGGGAGCAGACGGAATTGCTATTTCCAATAGTGCGATGCAGGCAATCGGATGTGTTGCTGCCAGAATGTGCAATACCAATAACTGCCCTGCCGGAATCGCTACACAAAAGGAAGAATTACGTAAAAAGTTAAATATAGAAAAATCATCAGCTCAGTTACATAACTTTTTTAATGCCTCTGTAGAGCTAATGCAAGTTATGGCCCGTGCTTGCGGACATGATGATTTAAAGAAATTCAATAAAAATGACCTGGCTACCTGGCATCGTGAACTGGCTATATTATCTGGAATTGAATATTCGGGTTTTGACCCGAAAAGGCCGTAATCCACACTGGTGGCAAGTAAGCGGGTACGGGCTTAGCCGCTAAACTGTAGTAGTTGAGACTTGATCTGACAGACGTTGTCGATTATCGCATCACCGTAAAACTTGCCTGGGTTGGCGTTTTAACACCCTGGTTTCTCGCAGAGGCGCGGAGAACGCAGAGGCGTCATGTGTTATTGCAAAGAAAATATCTTCTATTCATCTTTCTTTGCGCCCTCTGCGCCTTTGCGAGAGTTTGTTCTATAGCCTTTTCGATCTGGTCAAACCCGGCAGTACAGATAAAAATCATAGTCGGCGCTTGATTTGTATAACACGCATTGTCAGCTTAAATCCTGACTATCACAGCTAAATTCCTGAACAGAGCTGTTCTGTGTGTTAGGCGACTTGCCAGATGAACCACATAAAGCCTTTAGCCGTCAGGCTACTTGCACAGGTATCTGATCTGAAGTCCTTTTAATGCGGTTTTCTTCGTCAAGATAAACCAGGGTCGGCTTGAAGTTGACTACCTCTTGCTGCTCCAGCTTTGCATAAGCACAGATAATAACCCGGTCACCCGGCTCCGCTTTGTGCGCGGCTGCGCCATTGATGGAAATGACCCTGCTTCCCGCCTGGGCGCGAATGGCGTAGGTGGTGAAACGTTCACCATTGTTCAGGTTGTAGATATGGATCTGTTCATACTCGTGTATACCGGCCTCGGTGAGTAAGTCGGCATCAATCGCACAGGACCCCTCGTACTCGAGCTCTGAATGAGTAACTCGTGCCTGGTGAAGTTTTGCTTTAAGTAGAGTGAGTTGCATACAACTAGACTTCTGGCGTTAACATTGATGATTAAAGTAAATCCGATCGAATATTATCGTTTATTAACGCGCCGGCATCAACTCGAAAGGAATATTATCAATCAGGCGCGTTCCATCCAGGCGTGCTGCAGCCAGTACAATCAATGACTTATCGCCCTTATTCGGGACCTCAAGATCCCCTTGCCTGCGTACCACGACATAATCCGTCAAAAAACCTGCCTCTGTCAACTCCTGGTTTGCGTGCACTACTGCATAGTGGTAGTCCATACCCTCATTGGCTGAATCCACGACATGCTGCAGACAGCGATACAGATTAATCGCCAGCTTGCGTTGATCGGCGTCGAGATAGCTGTTGCGCGAACTCATTGCCAGGCCGTCGCCTTCACGCACCGTCGGTACCGAGTGGATTTCGATCGGCAGCGCCAGGTCCCGCACCATTTTTCTGATCACCAGCAACTGCTGGTAATCCTTCTCGCCAAACCATGCCGCATCGGGCTGGATAATATTGAACAGCATGTTGACCACGGTAGCGACGCCGATAAAGAAACCGGGGCGATGCTCGCCCTCCAGAATGTCTGATAATCCCCGCACATGTACTGCTGTCGCACCATCGACGCCATCCGGATAGATTTCGCTGACAGCCGGCGCAAATACCATATCTACCTGGCAGTCAGACAGGCTGGCAATGTCTTCATCAAAGCTGCGAGGGTAGGTATCAAGGTCCTCGTTTTTACCAAACTGCATCGGGTTGACGAATATACTGACGACGGTACGCATGCCTGATGCATTCGCCGCTTTCACCAGCGCCAGGTGGCCTTGATGAAAATTACCCATGGTCGGCACGAATGCAATCGACTCACCGGCCATCTTCCATTGATGAATACGCGCCCGTGCGTTCTCGACCGTTTCGATTATTGGGATCTGTGCAGATTCGTTATCAGCTAAAGACATTTTCGCCCCCTGGAAACCGGCCTGTTTTCACCGCATCGACATAGGCCTTGACGGCCGCCTCAATACTGCCGGTTTCAACGATGAAATTACGGCTGAACTTAGGAATGCGGCCTTTACTGATGCCCAGAATATCGTATAGCACCAGGATCTGGCCATCACACCGGGCACTGGCGCCAATGCCGATAACCGGGATACCCAGCGCCCCGGTGATATCATCGGCCAGCGTCTGCGGCACGCATTCGAGCAGCATCATGTCGGCACCAGCCTGTTCGAGCTGCTGCGCTTCATCCAGCATGGCATCAGCCGCATCCTGCTCACGACCCTGTACACGATAGCCGCCCAGCTTGTGTATGCGCTGTGGCTGCAAGCCAAGATGGGCGCACACCGGTATGCCGTTTTGTGACAGGCAGGAAACGATACCGACCTGTTCGGCACCGCCTTCAAGTTTGACCATCTGCGCACCTGCCTGCTTCATCAAGAGGCCTGCATTTTCCAGCGCCTGCGGCGCCGAGGTATAACTCAGGTACGGCATATCAACCATCAGCATGGACCGGCTCAGCCCGCGTGATACCGCCTTGCTATGGTAGAGCATATCGCTCACGTTTACCGGCAGCGTGGTGTCATTGCCCTGCACCACCATACCCAGTGAATCGCCAACCAGCACCACGTCGACACCGGCGTTATCAAGCACATGGGCGAAGCTGGCATCATAGGCGGTCAGACATGCAATTTTCTCACCGGCCTGTTTCATCGCCTGCAAGCTGCGCACAGTGACTTTTTGCTGTGGTTGTTGTGAGTGCACGCTCATCAGGCCATCACCTCCTGCAAGGCCACCGGGTTGAAATAATGTCTGCCACTGCGGGTTTCGAGAACCTGTTCCAGCAACAATTCATATTCGTCATCGTTATGTGCAAAGTCGATATCGGCTGCATTGACAATAAGCAATGGCGCATCGTTATACTGGTAGAAGAAACGCACGTAGGCGTCACACAGACGCTCGAGGTAGGCGGCTTCGACCCATTTTTCGTGTTTGATACCACGCCTGTTGATACGCTCGAGCAGCACCTCCACCGGCGCCTGCAGATACACCACCAGGTCCGGCCTGCGTATATCGAGCGTCAGGTTGGAATAAACCTGTTCATATAAATCCAGCTCATCACTGTCGAGTATAACCTCGGCAAATAAACGGTCTTTCTGTATAAGAAAATCAGCCACGCGCACAGGGTTGAACATATCGTCCTGTTTCAGCATTTTCAGCTGTCGCGTACGCTGCATCAGAAAATACAACTGCGTTGGCAAGGCCGCGTTGCGAGGGTTTTCGTAAAATTTTTCCAGGAATGGATTTTCTTCCGCTGCCTCGAGCAGCATGTTGCTGCCAAGGGATTTAGCCAGGCGTTTAGCCAACGTGGTTTTACCCACACCGATGGGCCCTTCAACAACGACAAAACCAGGCCAGGAATCTGTGCCTGGTGGTTGATCAATCGCCTGATTCATTCTTCATAACCTTCAATCGTTCCAAGGTACTTCAATCCATTTTGCGGACAGTGTTCTATCAGGTCGTTGAGCATACCACGTCCCGGGATTTCGAGTGAGTCATCGATATTTCGCAACGGATAGAGCACGAAGTTCCGCTGCTGTATACCGGGATGCGGCAAGATTAAACGCTCGCTGTTCATCTGCAGATCATCAAACATCAGTATATCCAGATCGATAGTCCGCGGGCCCCAGCGTTCCTTACGAATTCTGTGCTGTGCATGTTCGATGTGTTGCAACTGGTCCAGAAGCTCATAAGCATCAAGCTGTGTTTCTATCTTTACGACTGCGTTGTAGTAATCAGGCTGAGCTATCGGCCCCGCTGGCGGCACCATGGGTTTACTCAAAAACAGTCCGGAATCTTCGACGACCCGTGTTCCGGGTAAGTCATCAAGTGCATGCATGGCGTTGCGTATCTGCCGGGGCGGATGATCAAGGTTACTGCCCAGGCCGATGTACGCCATCGACGTTTTACTGGTTACCACCCTGATCTCTTTTCGGCCTGCTTCTGCGCCGCCTTGGAGCGTGTTGCTGTGCCGATATGATTTTTTTCTGTTGCTCGGGATTTTTTTCCTGTAGCTCAGTCCACCAGCGGCAATCATCAACCTCGATTTCACCGGCGTTGGCTCTCAGGCATAGAAAGTCATATGCTGCACGAAATTTCGGGTGGTGCAATACGGCATAGGCACGCCGCCCGGAGTGATTTCTGAAGCGCGACTGCAGCGCCCAGATGTCACGCATTATCGTGGTAAAACGCTTGGGTATAGATACATGCCGCACCTGGCTGGATATCAGTTTTGTTGCTGCTTTCTGTAACGCAACGGCATAGGGCATACCGGACTCAACGTTTGCCTGAGTTTGTTTCCTGACCGGCGCCCATAACATTGCGGCAAACAGAAACGCCGGCGTCACCGGCTTGTCCAGCTTTATACGATCATCCGTACTCTGCATGGCAAGCCTGATGAATTCAGCTGTTGTTTTATCAGCCAGCTCATTGACCACGTCGGGAAACAGGTATTTGAATAAATCATATTCCTGCAGTGTGATAAAGCTTTCTTCGGCATGACCTGAATGAAACAGCTTCAGCACTTCTTCGAACAATCGCGCCGAGGGTATATCGCCCAGTAACGGCCCCAGTTCGAGGATGGCCTGTTTGCAATTATCATCGATGGAAAATTCCAGTTTTGATGCAAACCTGATCGCCCTCAGCATGCGCACCGGGTCTTCGCGGTATCGCGTTTCCTGATCACCAATCAGGCGAAGGCGCTTGTTCGAAATATCCTCATACCCGCCGACGTAATCAATAATACTGAAATCGGCGATGTTGTAATACAGTGCATTGGCAGTGAAATCGCGGCGCCAGACATCATCATGAATTTCGCCGTAAACATTATCACGCAGAACACGGCCGGACTCGTCATGATGTTCCTGATGCAACTCACCGTGCGGTGCCCTGAACGTCGCCACCTCGATGATCTGTCGACCAAAATGAATATGCGCCAGTCGAAAACGGCGGCCGATCAAACGGCAGTTGCGGAACAGCTTGCTGACCTGCTCCGGCGTCGCGTCGGTGGCGACATCAAAATCTTTAGGATGCCTGCCAAGCAACAGGTCACGCACCGCGCCACCGACCAGGCAGGCCTGGTAACCCGCCTTGTGCAACCTGTACAGTACTTTGAGCGCGGGCTCATCGATATTCTTGCGCGATATGCCATGCTCTGATCGGGTGATAATGACAGGATCTGTGGAGACGCCATCATTGGCGTCGTTATTTTTTTTCCGTTTTGATTTAAACCATTTCATCATTATATTCAGTTACCCGGTTTGTACACCAGAGTCAAACCATCACCGATAGTCACCAGACTGATTTCCACACGCTGATCCTGCTTGAGCATTTCGTTGAAACGACGGATGGCCCGGGTACCGGGTTCATCATTCCCTGGATCGGCCACATCGCCCGACCACAGGGTGTTGTCAACCGCGATTAATCCGCCTGCACGCAGTAGTTTCAATGACAGCTCATAGTAAAGCGGGTAATTCTGTTTATCCGCATCGATAAAAATAAAGTCAAACGTCCCTTCCCGCCCCTCATCGATCATAGCCTGCAGTGTCTTGCTCGCATCACCAAGTTTGAAGTTGATGCGATCCTCCAGCCCTGCCTGCTGCCAGTATTTCCTGGCCATAGAGGTCCATTCTTCCGAATCATCACAACAGACGAGCTCACCATCTTCAGGCAGAGCAGTGGCAATAACAACAGAACTGTATCCGGTAAAGGTGCCGATCTCGAGTGCGCGCCTGGCACCCATCAACTTCACCAGCATAGCCATGAACTGGCCCTGCTCCGGTGCAATCTGCATTTCGGAAAATTCGATACCAGCCGTTTCCATGCGCAGCTGTGCTAACAGGTCAGACTCTTTCAGTGACACAGATAGCAGATAGTCATAGACTCGATCATCGATAGAGAGCGTGCGATTACCCAAACAATATAGCCCCGCAAGGACCCCGATCAGGCCGGGTTATTATAAAAAGCGAAAATTATACCAATAAACAGGATGTTAGGTAACTTCTGTTCCGCTTACGAGTTATATAGCTGCCTCACTTACACGTCATTCCCGTGAAAACGGGAACCCAGTGTCTTTTAGAGGCTTGCTGATTAATGACTTGCTGGATACCCGCTTTCGCGGGTATGACATAAAAATTTATCCGGGAATTTATGTCCCTCATAAATCAGGGGCAACGAAATCACTGTAATAACAGTAGAAAATGTCATTATAAAACTCGCAAGTGGCACAGCAGTGATGTCAGGTACATGAATCAGGTTATGGCCGGAACGATGCCGGTGCTTCTGTATTGCAGGTAATCCCGCAATATCTGTTCGTGGTCAAATGCCAGCGGCACATTGATATCAGCCGGATCGAAAATGCCGACACTGGCAGCATCATCAGCCGCCACCGGCTCTCCATGTGCTGTAGCAACATAAATCATGCTTACCGTGTGACCACGCGGATCTCTCCCGGGATCTGAATAACAGCCAAGCAAACACTGCAGTTCCACTTCCATGCTGGTTTCCTCCCGTGCTTCACGAACTGCAGCATCAGGCACGGATTCACCAATATCGACAAAACCACCTGGAATCGCCCAGCCCGGTGGTGGATTTTTGCGTTCGATGAGTACGATCGGCTTACCGGGCAAATCGACAAGTTCGATAATTGCATCAGCAGCTAATGTCGGCGTTTGTGGTCTTGGCATAATCTGTAATAGTCAGGACTCAATCAGACAGCCAGTGTCAGATTAACTCAAACCCTGACCATTATTTATTATCTACAGCCAGAATTGGTGATTCAGTCAAAGCTATAGATTTTTACTCTCGCAGAGACGCAGAGAACGCGGAGGT
>CALLCZ010000075.1 GCA_937998645.1 uncultured Gammaproteobacteria bacterium | reverse complement strand
GAAGAGGAATACGAAGGCATGGACCTTGCCGAATGTGGTATGGAAGCTTATCCGGAATTTACCAGCGCTAAAGTATAAGACTCCTGTTGGTAATGTGGTTGGCCGGGCATGCAAATGCCCGGCCTTTTTTATGCCTGATGCAATTGCCCCCGATACAAAGATCGGGGTAAATATGGTAAAAAGTCCATCAGGAGTCGGGCTGTTGAATCCATTCAGTATTGGTTGGTTTTTTTTCCATCAGAATTGATGAAACATGACGGCATACTAACAAGATAACCACATTCCATTCGGGGGATAAATGAAACTCATCAAAGCAATAATCAAGCCTTTCAAGCTCGATGACGTGCGCGAAGCACTGTCTGAGATTGGCGTACAGGGCATTACCGTATCCGAGGTTAAAGGCTTCGGACGTCAGAAGGGCCACACAGAACTCTATCGCGGTGCTGAGTACAGAGTTGATTTCCTGCCAAAAGTGAAACTGGAGACTGTTGTTAGCGATGATGATGTTGAAAATGTCGTCAACGCAATTCGCGAGTCAGCCAACACAGGAAAAATCGGTGACGGCAAGATTTTTGTTCTTCCAATCGAACAGGCTATTCGTATCAGGACCGGTGAGTCCGGCAACGAGGCGCTTTAGTCACGTATGTTCTATTGTGCTTGTGCGTCTTGGTAAACTTGCTCAATCAGTTATTTACTATCTGTAAGTTCCTGCTTCGCGAGCGTTGTTGCTTTGCCGAAGAACAAAAGGCTTATGTGTTTTAAAAATTACTTAGGGATTTAATATTTCCGGGGAGAAATATACAAATGAATCAATTTAAATGTCTGACCAACAGGCTGGCCTCAATTGCTGTGCTTTTATTATCACCCCTGGCGGCACAGGCTGAGACGCTCGATTCGGGTGATACTGCCTGGATCATGACTTCAACTGCGCTGGTGTTGTTCATGACACTTCCAGGCCTGGCGCTTTTCTATGGCGGACTGGTCCGCAGTAAAAACGTATTGTCCGTATTGATGCAATGCTTCGTTATTGCCTGTGTAGTAACAATAATCTGGGTTATTTACGGATATAGCATGTCTTTTGCCGAGGGTAACAGCTGGGTTGGCGGCCTGAGTAATCTCTTCCTTGGTGAGGTGACACGTGAATCCATGAATGGCACCTTGCCGGAAACCGTGTTCGTTATGTTCCAGTTGACCTTTGCAATTATCACACCGGCACTGGTGGTTGGCGGCTTTGCCGAGCGAATGAAGTTCTCATCCATGTTGCTGTTCAGTATTTTCTGGGTCAGCCTGGTTTATTTCCCGGTATGTCACTGGGTCTGGGGTGGCGGCTGGCTGGGCGAGATGGGACTGCTCGATTTTGCCGGAGGCACCGTGGTGCATATTACTGCAGGTGTCGCCGCTATTGTGGCTGCGATGGTGATGGGCAAGCGCAATGGTTTCCCGGAGACGCCGATGATGCCGCATAACATGACCATGACCGTAACCGGTGCGGGCATGCTCTGGGTTGGCTGGTTCGGCTTTAATGGCGGCAGTGCAGTTGCAGCCAATGGTGATGCCGGTATGGCGATACTCGTAACTCATATCAGTGCAGCCTGTGGTGCATTTACCTGGGCGGTGATGGAATGGATCAGATATGGCAAGGCAAGTGCGCTGGGCACGGTAACCGGCATGGTTGCAGGCCTGGGTACAATTACGCCGGCGTCGGGTTTTGTCGGTCCAATGGGTGCGCTGGTGATCGGCACCTCGGCTGGCGTGATCTGTTTCATCGCAACCGGATTCATCAAGCGCAAGCTGAAGATCGATGATTCGCTCGATGTCTTTCCGGTGCATGGTGTCGGCGGTGTTCTGGGTACTTTCATGGCGGGTATCTTTGCTGCCTCAAGTCTCGGCGGCGCCGGTTATGCAGAAGGCATGAACATGGGATCGCAGGTTGGTGTGCAGGTGATCGGCATAGTTGCAACATTGCTATGGACTGCAGTCATTACGTTTGTGATTCTGAAAGTGGTCGATGCCATTCTCGGTCTGCGCGTTAGCGATGAGCAGGAAACCGAAGGTCTCGATATTACACAGCACGATGAACGGGGCTATATCATCTAACGCGTATTGCGCGTAACAGTGAAAAAAGCCGGGCTATGCCCGGCTTTTTTTGTGGACTGGATATGGCGGCGCATGATCCGTGAGGTTTATGAACCACAGAGATCACAGAGGAACACGGAGTTAATGAAGGTTTAATTCTACAGATAAACACAGATATATGCGTTTCAGTGTTTTTATACATCCGTGTTTATCTGCGTGCATCTGTGGACTGAAAAAGTTTCATATCCCTGTATATGCAAAATGCTTCAGGCATGTGCTATAAATTTATAGATATGGAAACCGGTATGAAAAATATAATCTTCCTGCTTATCCTGATTACACCTGTTGCTGCTCATGCGGGTGTATACAAGTGGGTGGACGAAAATGGCAAGGTTCATTATGGGGACCAGCCGAAAGCCAGTCAGCCAACGGTTGAAATGAATATTGACGACACAACGCCAGCGCCTTCATATTCTGATGATGATTTGTCACGGGAAGAAAAACGTGAGCGCCTGCTTCAGGCAATGGAAGAAGACCGGCTTGATAAGCAGGAAAAGCGCGATAAACAAAAAGCCGAGAATGAAAAGAACCGGCAGAAGTGCAATCGATACCGCGACCGGATGCGTCATTATGAGCGGGCCAACTCATTATACAAGCTGGACAAGGATGGTAACCGGGTTTATATGTCAGACAGCGAGCGCGCCAGCGCTACGAAAAGCCTTCGTACCAAAATCAATAAATACTGCAGGTAAATACAGGGATAAGGAACGAGGTAACAGGGGCAAGGCAAAGCATATTACGCGGACGGGCTATAGCGAAATCCAGAGAAAGGCCAGATATTTAACAGCCAGAATCGGTGATATGGGAAAGCTATAACTGTTTACTCTCGCAGAGGCGCAGAGGCGCAGAGGCGCAGAGAACGCAGAGAGATTTACAGGTTTCGTAAGAGCGACTTTGGTTGCGAACATTACGAAAAGTACAAAGCGATATTAAATGTATTTGATATAAATTGAAAACCTATTGTCTCGCCAAGGCGCAAAGCACGCAAAGATAATATGTATTAGTAAGGATTCAATTCGGCAGCCCATGTCGGATTAACTCTGGTCCGATTTATGATTTTTATCTATTGCCAGGTTTGTCGATATAGAAAAAGCAATAGATTCTACTCTCGCGGAGAGCGCAGAGAAAATATTGTTGTTTGTAGGTCGAATGCGGTATCGCAGTATCCGAGGCATGTCATGAGTTGTTCACGTTTCATTTCTTTCAGGCGACGTACTCGTCCTCACTCACCTCAGCTCTCTCCCAGAAGGAGAAGGGACGGATATCATCTATGTTTTCCCTTGCCCCTCGTTACTCGTCCCTTGTGCCTGTTGTAAAAACCTCTGTGTCTCTGCGGTTAATGTAAAGCTTTTATTAGCGAAGTACTGTTTTAATGCAGTGTCGGCTCAAGCTTGGTAATTACTGAATTCAGTGCATAGTCAAATACCGAGTGGCCCATAATGACCTTTGAGATATTTTTGTCGAGTTCATGTGTAAACTCCTCAAAACTCTTTTCCGCTACTACTTCACCATCGTGCGTTACGAAAATCAGTTTTTCATCCTCAACAATGATGACTGACAGTTTACAGCGACGTGCGGGATTGCCCTCGCCAGTCGAAATCTGGAACCACATGCCTGGCATAATGTTTGATGGCAGTGTAACTTTTGGAACATGTGCCGGCTCCAGTTTGACGGGTTCTTTTTCTCTTGGAGTTTCGGCGACAGTTTTTTCTGCAATTTGAATTTCTTCTGGCTGGAAGTTGGCATCAGCAATCATGTTATCAATGGTTTCGATCAGGCCGCTGACAACTTGATGAATATCTTTCTTGGATTTGTATGTTCTCGACAGTTGTTGGTTTACACGGTCTATGAGATGGTCCTTGTCAGCTATCAGGTAAGCCAGGTCCTCCGCAGATTTGAGTGGTTGCACGCTTTCAATGACATCACGCAGTACTTCGATGATTATGATCCAGTCATCGTTTTCCTTGCCGTGTTCAAGGTAGTGGTTAAACATCAGTGTTGGCCAGCGTTTCAGTACCAGGGCATGCACGGCTTCAGGGAGTGTCTTGCCGGCAGTAATACTGCGCAGCGACCTGAGCACGGAGTTTCTTGCGTGTTCGCGTAAAGCCTGTTGTTGAGCTTCTTCTTCCTTGATACGTGAAATCTCATCGCGTTCCCTGGCAAACGCGTTGACTTTATCAAGCGCATTCTGGAATACATGAGCTTCCAGTTCGTACTCGCTGATCAACTGGCTCACGACTTTGTCCAGCTGTACGTATACTTCATCACTGTGTCCAGTGATGCCCATGCCGACTTCTGCAATTCTGTCCAGGAGTACACGGGCAGGGTGATCGTCATATATGAAAAATTCCTGGTCGATCATGGAGGCCTTGATGACAGGAATCTGTAACCTCAGCAGCAGTGCCTTGATCGTATCGGAGATATCTTCATCTTCAATGATGGCGTCGAATACCAGCTCGATGAAATCGATGGTTTTCTCTGCGATCTGGTTCATGCGCTTGGTAACAATGCCACCAGAGGATTTCGCTATAACCGATATCACGGCCTGTTTGATCGCCTCGGCATCGAACCTGGCTTGTTCGGGGCTTGTGTACTCGGGCTGTATCTGAATGCTGGATAAGGCGGATATTATTTCATCGTGGCCAAAATGCGCTGCAGTGCTGACAGGATATGAAGAAACTTGTTCGCCGCTTTGTGCTGCTTTAGCGCCTCCGCCTTTAACCGGGGCGCCAAGGAAATTACCCAGGGTGTTACTTACCTGGCTCGCGGGTATTCCAGCGGTTTGGTGCTGATAAACGCCCTGTGCATCAGGCGGTGCCTGTGTGCCGCTGAAGCCACCGCCAGTCCCTGATGGAGACTCTTGTGGCGCAGAACCCGGGGGTAGTGATATACCGCCGTAATTTCCACCTGGAACCGCTGTCTGGCTGCCATAATAGCCACCTGGAGCGCCCGTGCTCTGGGGCATGCCGCCTGCACCTGGAGCAACCGCGCCCTGGGGCATACCGCCTGCACCTGGAGCACCTGCGCCCTGTGGCATACCGCCTGCACCTGGAGCGCTCGCGCCCTGGGGCATGCCGCCTGCACCTGGAGCGCCCGCGCCCTGGGGCATGCCGGCTCCACCACCTTGTTGTGCACCAGCGCCATGATGGCCTGCGCCGTATGCGCCTGGCGCTGCCGGTGCTGCAGGGCCACCGCCATGGGACTGATCACCGCCATAGTACTGTTCATCGCTCTGCTCATGCATCTCGCCTTCAGGCGGCATATCCACAGCTTGTGGCTGAGGAGCTGCAGCAGGCCTCATGCCTCTTGAAGACATTTTTATCTTTGGCAGAATACCGGCTTCGATCAGCCTGTTATTCAGGCTGTCGTACAGCTCGTCCAGCTTGTCCGCGATATCATCCTTGAATAGATTGAACAGGGCTTTTCGTTCATCCAGTTCAAATTTGTCAATCAGCGTGTCATCGAAAGCCTGGCATATTTTTATAGGTGCCAGTGCATTCTTGGCGAATATGTCCATCGTATTAAGTGCAAGATGATCAAGGCGTGTTTCAAGGTGTGAGATCTGTTCGCGGAATTTGCTTGCAGCTTCGGTGCCTACGTTTCTCACCAGTACGATGTCTTCCATGTCATCCTGGCCAATCAGGCTGAGTTCGTCATCGGATTCTTCAGCCGCATGTCCCGCTTCTTCTGCCTGGGTCACAGCATAAGGACGCAGCAGGGGCAGGACATTCGAGATGAAGTCGGCTGTAACTTCTACTTGCTGTTCCTTGAGTCTCTTCTTGAGCATGAAAAAAACATCTCTTTCATGGCTGAATGCCGCCGCATCAGCCATATCGAGCAGTTTCACGTCGGCGCCTTTGATCATGCCGGTCAACAGGTTGCGAAGGCGCGTGGTTGTATCAGTCTTTAACTTGGCGATAAGCTCGCCGTACTCTTGTGGCGAGTCGGGTATGTATTGAGTACTCATAAGCGCTTAAGTATTTTCCTTGTCCCGTTCTGGCAGTGCCCCGTTAAGCCTGCGTTTTTATAATAATATTCAGAGTATAGACACTTGTATCATAATTGTTATTTGTCACCCGATAATAGCGTAGCTACGATGATTTGGTACAAATTTGTCCAAAATTGTAAATCTTCATTGCAACCGGAGGATAACGAACTATTCTTAATTAAAGTGCAGAATTGGTGATAAAAAGCTTACATTGCGCCGGTAGTTCGGTTCCTGAATACCTTATCCACATATCACCGGCGCTAAGGAAAAACACAGGCATGAGTGAAGAAGTAACAGAAAAGCCGCAAATTCTGGTTGTCGATGATTCCAGGATGGTTCGTCGCGCCGTATACAAAATGCTGGCTGATGACTACCAGGTGCATGAAGCCGCCAATGGTATGGAAGCCTGGCAACAGCTGCAGCGTAATGAGGCCATATCTGTGGTTTTCACCGATATGCAAATGCCGGAAATGAATGGCATGGAACTGCTGGCCAATATTCGTAATTCAGATAATGAACGTCTGGCTGCCCTGCCGGTAATCATGATCACCGGCGCAGATGATACCGAAGATGCAAAGCGCACGGTATTCGATGCTGGCGCGACGGATTTTATTGCCAAGCCATTTGAATCAATTGATCTTCTCAGCAGGGCCAAGTCCTATGCGCGCCTGAACCGCAAGGTTGTAGAACTGGAGAAGAAAACCGGCCATGACAAGCTCACCGGGCTATTCAGTGTGGCCAGTTTCGAGGAGCAGGGCGAAAAGGCGCTTGCTTTCGCCTTGCGCCATAAACTTAAAATATCAGCAGTTTATCTTGAGATTACCGGCTTCCAGGACATTTATCTCGTTCATGGTAAAAGCGTTGCACAGCAGATCATTGTTTCTGTTGGTAAACGTCTGAAAGATGTCATGCGCACCGAAGATATAGCTGCGCGTTTAGGTGTCGCCAAGTATGCCGTGTTGCTGCCATTGACGAATGATGCAGACTCACGTGTCGTGATCAGACGTATTCGTGAAAGTATTAATAAACTGGTATTCAATACTGGGCAGGAAAAGATACGTGTGTCGTTGGCGGCAGGTTATACTTCTCCGGATGTAAGTGGTCCGCTGGCATTTTCAGAAATGATGGAGCAGGCCGAGTCCGCACTGCAGAAAGCGCTCGAGTGCAGTAATGGCGAAAAAATCTCCAGCTTCTTCGAACATGAGGAAGCTGTTGAACAGGCGCCGGTTTTTACAGAGGAAGATATGCGCATGGCTTTTCAGCATATACTTGAGGGATCTTACTTCCAGGTACCAGACAAGATGTTGCAGACAGTTGCAGAAAAATTAAATCCGTTTCTTGACTATGTTGCAAAGCGTTCGAATAGCGGGCGCACCGGTACAGATAATGCCTGAACAAATGCTGGACGAGCTGCAAGGTCTTACGCCCAAACAGGCGTGGAAACTAATCAATGAAGATGCACGGGCATTACTGGTTGATATACGTTCCAGCATGGAATACCTGTTTGTAGGCCATCCCAAAGGGGCGGTACATGTGCCCTGGATTGATGAACCCGACTGGGTGGTTAATCCTCATTTCGTTACCGAAGTCAGAAAACTGATTCTTGGTGGTGTCGTCGAAGATGACGCTCAGGGCAGTGTGCCGATCATCCTTATTTGCCGCAGTGGAAAGCGCTCAAAAGAGGCCGGGCACAAGCTGCTGGAAGCAGGAATCACCAATATCTATCATATCGATGAGGGTTTTGAAGGCGAACTCGATGATCAGCATCACCGCAGTTCATCGGGCGGGTGGAGATACCACAAGCTCCCATGGGAACAATGCTGAAAGCTACAGACCTGTATTGGTCCGCAAATGAACGCTAATAAACGCTAATAGTTTCAAATCAAGTCCACAGATGAACGCAGATAAACACAGATGTTTTATTTGTGATAGTCAGGATTTGATCTGACAGACAATGTCAGATTAACTTGAAACTAGTAAAAGTCAGGTATGTTTAATTTCACAGCATGCCATATCCTACGACGAGAAAATTATATGCCCGGTATCGAGCAAGGACATCAACGGCTTCCACAAATCTGGTAGCAACTGTCTGATCGAGTCTGAACCATTACATTTTATTATATCCGCGTTCATATGTGGACTATAGATTCATATGAGCGAAGTGAGGTAATAAGTTTTAACGTCTACAACACTTTGCTTGTGCAGGTCTGCCTTACTGTATGTACAAGTACAGCATAATTACCATTTGCGTTTATTCGCGTTTATTCGCGTTCATTTGCGGACTATAGATTCATATGAGCGTAGTGAGGTAATTAGTTTTAACGTCTGCAACACTTTGCTTATAAAGGACTGCGTTGCTGTATTCACAAGTGAAGCATAAATAACATTTGCGTTTATTCGCGTTCATTTGCGGACTAAACAGAGTTTTTTCTCTGCAGACTCTATGGTTGATACAGATTATTCTTTTTTCTTGAAATCCAGCGATGCTGAATTGATGCAGTAGCGCAGTCCCGTTGGTTTCGGTCCGTCTTCGAATACATGTCCGAGGTGTGCGTCGCATGCGGGACAGCGTACTTCAATACGCGTCATGCCGTGACTGTTGTCACGCAGCTCTGTCGGTTCATGATCTTTTACGGGCTGCCAGAAACTCGGCCAGCCTGAGCCGGAATCATATTTTTCATCGGAGCTGAACAGCGGTTCACCGCAACAGATGCAGTGATACATTCCCGTGTCCTTGTTATTGTAATACCTGCCAGTGAATGCCTTCTCGGTACCACCCTGGCGGGTGATGCGATACTGTTCATCCGTCAGCTCGTTTTTCCATTCCTCGTCGGATTTGGTTACTTTGCGATCAGACATGGCGTTATGAAATATGTTTTTCAGTCCACAGATGAACACAGATTAACGCAGATGTACACAAATGTATTCACGGTGTCCTGAAATCACAGGTGGCCACTGAATTGTTACTTATCAATAGTATATCCGTGTTTATCTGCGTTCATCTGTGGACTTAAAGCATTCGTGTACTCTGTGGTTTTAGTGGCTCAGTATTAACAGCAGCCGTTGCCACAACAGCCACCGCCGGGTTTTACTGCTTCAATGGTTGCCGATACAACATATTCTTCTACACCACGTCCCGGCGCCCAGTCTTTAATGAATTCTTTCGACTCGTCTTTGGGAGCTATGCGAATATCTGTAAACCCGCTGTCAGCCAGTATCTGTTCAAGTTCACGAATGTGAGAAGCACCGGCCATGCAGCCCGAATACAATTGCAGGTCGTCGCGGATCTCCTGTGGGAGCTCTGTGCTGGCAACGACATCCGAAATCGCAAGTCGGCCTCCGTTTTTCAGCACACGAAACGCCTCGCTAAAAACTCGCTTCTTGTCCGGGGAGAGATTGATGACACAGTTGGAAATAATCACGTCGACGGTGTCATTTGCAACCGGGAGATATTCAATTTCTCCAAGCCGGAATTCGACCTGGGAGTAATTACCTTTATCGGCATTATTACGAGCCTTGCTCACCATGGTGGGTGTCATGTCGACGCCTATAACCTGGCCAGTTTCACCGGTTTCAGCAGCGGCCAGAAAGCAGTCGAAGCCGCCGCCACTGCCTAGATCCAGCACAGTTTCCCCGGGTTTGATGCTGGCGATAGCGCGTGGGTTGCCACAGCCGAGTCCCATGTCAGCGCCGTCTGGTACGGAGTCAAGATCACCTTCACTGTAACCCAGGCGGGTTGAAACCAGGGTGTTAATGGCGGCATCTGAAGATACGCCGCAGCAGCTTGACTGTTCGCCGCAACAATCGCCGCCGTTGCTGGCTTCTGCGACCTCGCTGTAACTGTCTCTGACGTTTTGACGAATTTCATCGGCCTGTTTATGATTCATGATGTACCTCGGGATTTCCCTGGAAATATTGGCGAATATCGTTGAGTATTTCGCTATTGGCGGAACAGATGACCTGCTTGCCATCGCGCTGCATATTGATCAATCCGGCTCGGCTGAGTTCTTTAAGATGGTGTGACAGTGTCGACGCTGCTATATCGAGTTCGCTACCCAGGTCACCAACGCAGCATGATGTAATATTATCAATATTGCAGTCAGTTCCGGGGGTGCAGCAGCCTGACAGAAGGGTGTAGATCTGCAGGCGATGTGGATTGGAAAGCGCGTTGAATATGGTAGAAAATCTGTCTATATGGTGTTGATTATATTTCGACATGTTTCGAAATATAGAACAATTAAGCTAAAAGTGCAAATATTTATATTTAACAGAGACCTTTGTGCTACGGTGACGTAATGTCTGAAAGATTAACCGAAGAAGAGTTAAACAGTATCAGAAGACGTGTAGTCGAGCTCAAGATGGAGCACCGCGACCTCGATGCCGCCATTGACCATCTAGTCGAGTCTGGTACATTTGAAGAGCTGAGAATCAAGCGCATGAAAAGACGCAAGCTCCAGCTGAAGGACGATATTGCACGCCTTGAGAATACATTAATACCGGATATCCTCGCTTGAGGATATCCGGTATCGTAGCTTATTGATGTTATGGGAAAGCCGGTATGTGCGGTTCTGTGCCACCCATATCCGCATCCGGGTGATGCTGCTGGATTAATGCCTCGATTTCTTCCACCCGTGTTTTGGGTATGTCGATCATCATCAGCACTTCGCCTTTCTCGATCGCAGCTTCAAACTTTTCTATCTGGCTGTTTGGCACGTCCATACCGATCATGCCCGAGATCCATGCACCGATACCTGCACCGGCCAGACTGGTTCCAAGTATGGCTCCGCCACCAAGTACCAGGCCCGCAGGCGGGAAGGTTACAGCAGCGATACCTGCAAGTACGCCGGTAATTCCACCAACAGCCAGCCCGCGTTCCATGGCAGGAATAAAGTCGCTCTTTTGAAGCAAATTGGCTTCTGGCAGATCACCCATCGGGGTGCCTTCTTTGGCAACAACATGGATGTGATGATCATCAACACGTTTTAACAGTAGTTCATCAACTACTGTATTGGCAGTGTCGATATCCGGTACCATAAAATACAGTCGTCTCATTTTTTTATCCTCCTCTCAAGTGTTTTCGTGTCAGGCGCCTGATTATGAACCGTTGAGATTTCCTCGAAACCGTTATAAACGCCTTAAGACCTTGTATTCAGTATTATTTGTTGTAATTCAAAAAGCAAGCAGTATATGCCTCTGGCCAGGATATTGCACGAAGGATTTGGATTTCAGGGGCAAGCCTCATGGATGAGACGATCAAGCAGCCTGGCGTATCGCCCGATGTGTCCGCCATCGAGCAACAGGCTGGCGAGTATGAGCAGGGTTACCGGGATATTTAGGTTTTGTATGCAATAATTAATGCTTAAAAGGCCGGTATCTGACAAAATTAGTATGTTATGAATTTCTGTTCTTCCTGTGGTTCAAAAGTAACGCTGCTTATTCCAGCCGGAGATAACAGGCACCGCTTTGTCTGCGATGAATGCGGCATGATCCATTACCAGAATCCCAATGTTGTTACTGGCTGCATACCCGAATGGGAGGACAAAATCCTGTTGTGTAAACGCGCGATTGAGCCCAGATACGGTACCTGGACTTTACCTGCCGGTTTCATGGAGAACGGTGAAAGCAGCATGTTTGGTGCTGCGCGCGAGGCAAAGGAAGAAGCCAATGCGGAGCTGCGCGATCTGAAGCTTTTCTGTGTCTTCAGTATTCCTCATATTAACCAGGTGTACACCATGTACCGTGGCGTTTTACATCAAGGCCTGGCCAGCCCGGGTGAGGAGAGTCTTGAGGTCAAGCTTGTTTCTGAAGATGATGTGCCGTGGGACAGGCTTTCTTTCCCGGTAATCATGGAAACGCTGAGGTTGTACTACGAAGACAGAAAATCAGAGGGTTTTTCCACGCATTACGGTGAAATTATCCGGCAGGACCCAAAAACGATCCGGGTTGAGCACTACTGAACTGCTTTCATGCAATCACGCAGGAAAAGAGCGGTTAATGCAACGTGCAATAATTAATATACCGCAGAGACACCGGGAACAGGGTTCTCGTATGTGGTTTCAGACTGGATAATGAAACTGATTTTTGAATACACGGCAGATAATAAACCGAATTTCCTCTGCGCCCTCCGTGTATCCGCGGTCAAGCATCAGCATTCTCGATGGGTATCTTTGAAAGTTTATCGGCCGGGTTGAAACCCAGTATCACCGAGTAGAAATAGAACTCTGAATCCAGCGCTGCCTTGATTGTAGATGCATGCCTGAAGCCATGTTGTTCATTTTCAAATGATACATAGCTTACTGCAATTCCCTTGTTCTTCAGTGCAGCGACCATTTTTTCTGCCTGTGAAGGAGGGACAACCCTGTCTTCCGCACCCTGGAAAAAAATCACCGGACATGAGAGCCGGTCAACAAAGTTAATCGGTGATCGATCATGATAGAGCTGCCTGTGTTCCGGGTAACTGCCTATGAGCCGATCTGTATAGCGTGACTCAAACTTGTGTGTATCTGTTATCAGCGATTCAAGGTTGCTGATGCCATAGTAACTGGCACCGCATGAAAAGGTATTATGAAAAGTCAGTGCTGCCAGCACAGTGTAACCACCTGCGCTGCTGCCCTTGATGACCAGCCTGTTTTTATCGACGATGCCTTTGTCGGCAAAATAATTCGCTGCATCACATACATCTTCAACATCGCGAACACCCCATTCACCATTCAGGCGGTTTCTGTAATTACGTCCATATCCAGTGCTGCCACTGTAATTAACATCAACGATCGCAAACCCCCTTGATGTCCAGTATTGCTTGCGCAAATCAAGTGAAGCGTCAGTCATGCCTGTAGGGCCGCCATGGCAAAGCACGATCAATGGCGGTAATTCACCTTCAGGTGCTTCATGCTCCCTGTTAACCGGCGGGTAATAAATTGCATGTGCTTTATCTGCATGACGTGTTTCAAAGCTGAAGCTCTGACCTCTTGATATGTAGCCATCATCAATGTTTGTGTTGCACGAGCTTGCAATAACTTCAGACTCGAAATTATCGGCATTCAGCCTGATCACTTGTGTGAACGTGCTCTCAGATGCGGCAATAAAGCACACGGTGCTGTCATCTGCGCATATGGAAACGAATGAGTTATGCGGGGTTTCAACAGCCGTGATTACCAGTGTGTCGGGATCAATAACCGATAACAGGCCAATGCCGTTTGTAATATGAGTGCAAATAACTGAATTGCTGGCGCTGAAAGCATAGGTGGTTTGTCCGAATACCCATTGCGGTAAACCAAACTCGCTTTTTTGGGTGGTTACGGCAAGTCCTCCTGTTTCATCATGCCGTGCAAGGTTCCACCAGCCGGACTCATCGGTTACATAATACAGAATATCTTTCGGCGACCATTCCGGTTGAAAGATCGAAGTAGATTCACTGCCGGCTATATGCAAGGGGTTTGCCAGCAGGCCATTCTCATTGACATCAGCCAGCCAGAGTTCGGTGCCATCCCACGGCATATTGGGATGGTTCCAGCAGAGCCAGGCAAGCTTGCCGCCATCCTGGTTGATTCGGGGGTTGGAATAAAAGTCGTATCCCTGGTGCAGTGTGCTCATAGCGCCGGTCGTAACATCAATCGAAACCAGGCTGTTACCGGTTTCAGTCGCGCGGTTGCTATGGTCTTCACAGACACACAGAATTCTATTATGTCGACTGTCAAAGCACAGGTCGGCGAAGCGGACATTCTCGATATCGGTAATACGTTGCGGATTGCAGCTGTCGCGGATCCGGTAAATGTCCTGATCTGCATCATTTACAAAGAATATCCCGTGTTCGCAAGCACAGTAGACACCACCACCATACTCATGCACGCGTGAGCGTGCATTGAAAGGTGGCGGTAACATATCCTTGGTCGTGTTGTTGCAGAAGCTGACGATGACGGAGCGTCCGGACTCCATGGGCCTGCGCTCCAGCCAGTATACGGTGCCATCGTAAATATGGACCTGGTCCAGTGTTACTGATTCAGAAGTAATGAGATCGCTGGTAATCGGCGACTTCCAGCTGCCAAAGGGGAGGATATTTTTAGCCATATTCAACAGTGTAATAAGGGTGTTCTGATAGAATTAGCGCACAGTGGTGCATATACTTGTTTGATACATGTTAATTCAATTCATAATTTGCTGCTTCGGCATCAATGCCCAGGCCTGCGCTTTTCATTGTGGGACGCATAAATGCTGATCAATATTGCTGCATCCCTGGTAATTGCCGGCCTGCTGCTGCTGGTGGGGGGCATCATGATCGCGCGTCAGTACACCTTGCGCGCAAAACTGCTTTCGGCGTTTCTGTTCATCGTACTGTTGTCCCTGGGGCTACTCGCGGCACTGGACAGTTACCTGATGAGCGAGAATCTCGGGCAAAGTACGAACAAGGTTCTTGATGTGGCAGCGAGGCAGTATGCCGATCGTATAGACCAGTTTAACGAGTTCAATCTGGAGTCAATACAGTCTGAAGCCAGGTTGCCGGCCTTTGTTAATTACATCAGGTTAAGGGGGGCTGAACCCTATCACAGCCAGACGATTAAAGAGATACTTATTGCGCTGCAATCAAGACAGGGGAAGGACATAGTGTCTTATGCAGTGCTCAATAAGGATGGTATCAACATGGTTGATACCGTTACCCAGTACATTGGTAGCGACGAAAGCCAGGAAATATATTTCAAAGAGGTCTCTCTAAGACAGTCTCCTTATCAATCACCGGTTATTTTCTCAGAATCCGAACAGCCGGCATTATTTTTCAGTAGCCCGATTGAAGATGTGGCCGGGCGTTTCCTCGGGGTTCTGCGAGTCAAGTATGATGCCAATATTCTCAACGGTCTTTTATCTGACTCGCGCGGTCGTATAGGTCGCGGGGCATTTGCAATATTAATAGATGATAACAATCTCCGCTTGATGCATGGCAGACGCAGTGATTTGCAATACACCATGGCGAGTAACATCAGTGCTGTGGATTTGCAGGTTCTGGCGGATAACGGCAGGGTGCCGCAGGGTTCAAAACGGCTTTTTGTCGAGCACCCTGACTTCATCGAAAAGCTTGATACTACCAGGTTCAATAACACGAATCTCCAGGTTAATCTGTTTGGTATGGGCGAAGATGAGTACTCATTGTCTATAGCTAGGTTGAATACCGTACCCTGGAAAGTGGTTTTCGCACAGCCAAAGGCAGTATTAACCAAGCCTATAGAAGAGCAGACCCGGGCAACATTATTATTTGCCAGCGGTATCGCATTACTGGTTGTGCTTATTGTTTCAGGCACCACGCGAATATTACTTGACCCGATCAGGCGACTCACAGTCGTGGTCAAGCAGATAGGTGAAGGCAACCTGGAGACCAAGGCCAAGGTCGACACCAATGACGAAATCGGCGGCCTGGCTAACGCATTTAACGATATGACAAACAATGTCAGGGTGCTGGTGAACGACCTTGAAAAAGAGATCGATAATCACAAACTGACGGCAGACAGTTTGCGTAAATTGTCACAGGCGATTGAACAAAGTCCCGTCTCTGTAATGATCACCGATCTTAACGGTGACATCGAATACGTGAATCCTGAATTCAGTCGCGTAACCGGCTATGCTGCCGCAGAGGTTAAGGGAAAAAATCCTCGTTTTCTCAAATCCGGACATACACCACCTTCACAGTTCACTAACATGTGGAACAGTATTACAACGGGTCAGTCATGGAGTGGCGAGCTTTACAATAAAAAGAAAAATGGTGATCTGTTCTGGGAAAACGTCACTATCTCACCGATAAAATCGAAAGATGGTCAGAGCACGCATTACCTTGCCATCAAGGAAGACATATCCATACGAAAAGAATATGAAGAGCGTCTCATGTACCAGGCGAGCTATGACAAGCTCACCGATCTTCCAAACCGGTCACTGGCTTTTGATCGTTTAAAACAGGCGCTGGCCAATGCTATCAGGGACAAGGAGCGCCTGGCAGTAATGTACATTGATTTCGACCATTTCAAAAATATCAATGATACGCTCGGCCATTATGCTGGTGACAGTTTTCTTAAATCCATGGCCGAAAGGCTGAAGGGTATTGTGCGTGACGTCGATACCGTGGCAAGGCTTGGTGGCGATGAGTTCATGCTGATACTCACGAGTACACATCATAAATCCGGCGAGATCCCTCTGTCTGAATATAGAGATCAAATACAGCAAAAGGCGGCAGAGATATTGCACAAGGTTGCCAAGCCGTGCCTTATTGAAGACATGGAGTTTTCGGTGACAGCGAGTATTGGTATCGCGATATTTCCGGAAGATGGCGATGATCCGCATATTCTGCTGAAGAATGCCGATACTGCGATGTACAGAGGCAAGCGCAAGGGCAGAAACACCTTTGAGGAATTTACGCCTGAAATGAGCGACAAGATCGTCAAACGTGTCGAGATTGAGAGCAAGCTCAGGCGTGCCATTGAAGACGGCAGGTTCTATCTTAAATACCAGTCGCTGGTTAATACACGCAGCATGAATCTGGAAGGCGCCGAAGCGCTGATTCGCTGGGAAGATGAGGAGCTTGGTATTATAGCGCCGGAAATTTTCATTCCTTTCGCAGAAGAGTCGGGTGCTATTGTTGATATCGGGCGCTGGGTTATCGACAGGGTGTGCCAGGACGTCAAGGGCTTGAGGGCGGATAAGGATAACAAGGATTTTTATATTGCTATCAACCTTTCCGGTCGCCAGTTCAGAGGCAAGGGTATTGCCAGGCAGATATCGGACACGCTATCAAAATATAATCTCAATGGCGACAGCCTTGAACTGGAAATTACAGAACGCCTGTTGATGAAAGATGTACCAGAGGTGCTTACTACGCTGAACCAGTTCAAGGAGATGGGTATCAAATTATCCATCGACGATTTTGGTACAGGCTATTCATCGCTCAGTTATCTGAAGCGTTTTCCGTTTGATGTGCTGAAGATAGACAAGGCATTTGTGCAGGATATCGGTGTCGATCCAGATGATGCTGCGTTGTGTGAGGCCATTATCAGTATGGCACACAGCCTTGGTTTGAGTGTAATAGGTGAAGGTGTAGAAAACGAGGAACAGTTTGAATTCCTCAGGTCACGTGGCGCTGAAATCGTGCAGGGATATTATGTCAGCAAACCCATGCGTTACGACGAGTTCAAGCAGTTCGTTACTGTTTCTGACTGGATAGCAT
>CALLCZ010000074.1 GCA_937998645.1 uncultured Gammaproteobacteria bacterium | reverse complement strand
GCTGGTATCGAGCAGTTTATTCACCTCAGATCTGGATAAAACTTTCAGATGTTTTTTTGGCGAGATGATTGCGTCTATGACGTCATATTTCATATTTTTAATTATTATTGGTTATGTAGAAACTGTCATTCTCTCACAAATTGAGCCAGCAGGATTCGACCGGATCATTTGACCATCAGTGCTTCGAGCTTGCCTGTTATTTCTTCACTATCCCATTCGATAGCACCGTTGACGCCGTAGACAATATTGCCATCTGTTGCGACAACGAATGTTGCAGGATATACCAGCACATTCCATTTTGCAGAATAACTGCCATCCTCATCGAGCAGAACTGGAAAATCGACTTTGACCATGTTCAGAAACTCGCGGATCTGTTGCGGTTTTTCTGCATAGTTTATTGATATAAGTTCAAATGGTCTGTCTTTCATGTGTTCGCGCAAGCGGTTCAATGCGGGTATTTCCTCGACACAGGGACCACACCAACTCGCCCAGAAATTTACCAGTGTGACTTTGCCGGTAAAATCTTCACGTGTGAAACTCTCACCGGAAGCGGTCTTTAAATTGATTTCAAGTGGTGCCATGTCGCTGATAAACGGGTTCAGCGAGATATCAAGACTGCTAACAGCCGGTTTGCCACCTGCTATCAGTTTATTGACGGTTTTTGGGGTCGGTATGCGTTCGAGCATGTGTACAACACGCTCGATTTCTTCCGGCAGTTGATTCAACACGTCAGAAGTTTCGGCCGCGTTGTCTTTAAGATAAAAGACACCGGTCACTCCCGGCAGAATTTTTAGATAGACTGCAGCGCCTCCAGCCTGCAGTTGTTCCAGCGTTTTATCCAGTTGCCAGCGGTTACCTCGCCTGCCGGACTGGTATAGCATTATCGGAATATTCGTTGCGGATGCAATCGGATCGTAAACCGGATCCAGTCCGAGCGGTGGGATTTCGCTGTAAAGTTCGGGGGAAAACAGGATGGCGCCGGTAAGGTAGTCGTACTGATGGTTGTCGGCATTTGCGGCCTGCAATTGCCATAAGCGGGCGCCACGCAGGGCCGGTATAGCTGCATAAGAACGTGTCATCAGGGTGACGGTTTTTCCTGTTGATTCGTGCGCTTCTGCAATAAGGCCGGCAACATAGCTTCCGTCGAGTGCGCGCAAGGTATTTGTGCTTTGTGGCAGAAACAGGCTTTCAGCCAGGTCGATATGCCATACCTCAATACCACGGCTGCTGATTGTTTTTGCAACATCGTATGATCGTTGAAGATCCCCAAATCCGGGCGAAATCCAGATGATCAGATGCTCACCTTCTGCATTGAAGCGAAGCAGGGACAGCTCGGTATCTTTAATTTCAACGGTAATTTCTTCGGCAGACTCGGCACCCCAGCACGTGCTGGCCAGCAGCATGCACAGTGATGCCAGAGAGGCCTGTATGAAATGTCTTGTAAATTGAAGATGCAAGGAAGCGTAACGCATGATGATTATTATAGTTGTATCAGCGCATATAATAGTGCAGAAAATCGTTGTTTATTCTCGCAAAGGCGCCAAGGCCGCCAGGAACTTCAATGTTTCTTTTGTGCTTATCCCAAGTGTTTTTGCGTACTTTGTGCCTCGGCTAGATCCAATGATTGTTTCTCTCGCAGAGGCGCAGAGTCCGCAGAGAATTTCAATGTTTTGCTCTTAGCTCAGACACCTTTGCGTGCTTTGCGCCTTGGCGAGAGTAAATATCGATGGGTTTCTCCCGGGTTGAATCAGATTATTAGCTGTTAACTGCCCTTCAATTATGCGCCTGCAAAATGATGATGCATGCTTCCATGCCCAATGTGTCCTGGCCTGTTTCTGGCGCGCTGGCTGTGCAGGGCATTTTCATGCTGCCATACGGCATAGCCCAGCGATCTCAGGCGGTCGGCAAGCATTTGTTCTTCTGCCCTGGCTTGCTCACAATCAACCGGGTTCATGCTGGCATAGTATTCCGGTGCCAGGCGACGTGCATACCGTCTTACAAATTCGTGGCTCTTGTAGCCAACCAGATGGTAATTAAAACGCTTTTGCGGTGTGTGTCGTGTTTCGCCAACAAAAAGGCAAGGCATGCCCTGTTTGTATTGCGGGTTGGCTTTAATAAATTCGTCAAATTTCAAGACATCCTTATCAAGCTCAATAACATAAACATTATGCTGCTCAGTCGTTGTGTGTGTCATGATTATCTCCTGTGTGTGTGACTTGTCTAACGCGTGCTACCTGGTATTTTTATCGTTTCTACCAATATCTCCTGTTGTTCTGTTCATGAGTCATATCGATGCTACGATGCAGCAGCTCTTCAATGATGCGTCTGAGTTCAATCAAACCACCGACTTCGTTTTCAATTGCTGCGCGTAATTTCTGATCGTGGCCGGGTAGCCATTTATCTTTGCTGATACCTCCACAACCACATGCGCAGTACCTGGGTTGTAATATCCGTGCCATAACGGGCCTCTTTTTAACTAATAGTTATTCGAGATGATTTCGTTATGACCAAAGAATATCGCTATCGCCGGTGCAAAACTTGACCAATTGCGCCAATCGTTTATCAGGGGATGGGGGTTGTAACTATCGAGAAAACAGGCTGCCTGGACAGCCTGTAATGGTGCTAATGTTGATCTGGGTGGGGTTGAGGTGATTTTTTTGATAAGCGATGTGGATTATTCGTAGTCGTACGATCTTGTTCTAACGGTAACTGTTAGATTTCGCATGACCGAAGCCGGTCCGTTCTCTATTATGTTTTACATCGTGTTTCACCGCAGAGGCGCTGAGACGCAGAGTAATAATAATTTTCTGCCGCAAAGGTCGCAAAAATGCGCTAATTAAAAACCATAACAAAGCTTTTCTTTGCGCTCTTCGCGTTTTTTGCGGCAATAGATGCTGTTAATGTTTTCTCCGCGTCTCCGCGCCTCTGCGGTGAAAAATCTTTTACAGAAATCCCACAGATTATTCCTTTAACCTGATCAGCAGGTGTCCCTGTTTGACTTCGATGGCTTCAACACCGTCGGCGAAGGCTTTCCAGAAACCCGGTTCCTGGCCGAATTCCTGTATTAAATCGACATTTTTGATACCGCCCAGCCATGCATTCGGTATGGGTACTCCCCACACACTTACCCCTCGGAGCTTGATGACCGGTTTACCTGTCGCGTAGGCAAGCTCTGCGCCGGCGGTCAATTTCACGGTGTTACCGCCAAACAATGGAAATTCCTCATCGAGGTGCACCAGCAGCTTTGCACTGGCCAGGTTGTCAGATAAATCGATTGCCAGGCGTGTGGCCAGGTCGGTGTTTTTCGCGAGCAGTGCATTAAGTTCCTTCTCGCTCAGGCTGATCTCTCGGCTGGCACCCTCTTCTGTGTAAGGCTCAGGTGTTAGTGCATCATCAGACGCGTTCGGGAAGGGCCTTGAGCGCGAAGCCCTGCGATCAGACTGGGTTTGAAATCGCTCGAAGCGTTGCAGTTTTTCGTCAAGAACCTGCTGTTCTTTATTATTTAACTTCACCGGCTTGAATTCAGACGGCAGCAGTACAGTATTCAATATCCATACCGTTAACAGCGTCAATAGTATTGCCAGCAGAATGAAGGTGCTGAGCTGCCATACATTGTAGCGTCGTGCTGCCGAAGCGCCTGTGCTAGCGTTATCTGATTTCGTATTATTGGTATTCATGAATAGATCTTGCCTGTCAGGCCTGCCAATAGAAACCGGGCTGACAGTATATCATCCGGCCCAGAGTGGCATGGTTGTCAGGTCGATATTGAATACAGCTTTGCCGATAAACCAGGTCTGCAATGTGATCAGGACGATGGCGATCAGGTTGATTATGAAACCTGTTTTGATCATGTCACGGATGTGCAAGCGGCCTGAGGCAAACACGATTGCATTAGGCGGGGTCGCAACCGGCATCATGAATGCCATCGATGCAGACAATGTGACCGGCAGCATCAATAACAGCGGGTTGATCTCTATCTGCTTTGCGACCGCGGCAGCAACTGGCAGCAGTATCTGTGATGTTGCAGTATTGGAAGTCACTTCTGTGAGGAAAATGACAATAGATGAAATGCCTGCAACCAGTGCCGCTGGATCGAGGTCCTGCATGCCAATGAACTGCTGTCCGATATATTCAGAAAGACCGCTCACGGTAAAACCTCTGGCGAGTGCAAAACCGCCGCCAAAAAGCAGCACGATGTTCCACGGTAAATTGCTGATGATTTCGCTGTCAGCGATGCGTGAATAGCGTTGTTTGTTTCTGGCTGGAATGCAGAACAACACGAGTGCAGCAGCCACCGCAATGGTGCCATCATTGACCAGGCTGGCGTTGTCGAACAGGTTCGACCATCCCGGGACAGTTAATCCCCCAATCACGATGTCCTGGCGGAACATCCAGCACAGCGCGGTAAGCGAAAATACAGCAGCAACGGCTTTCTCTTCATAGCTCATCGGCTTGCTGGACGATTCCTGGATCTCGCTGCTCGAAAACTGTAGTGCTGTAAAGCCCCTGCCGGTGTAGCGAAATGAAATGACCAGCCAGGTGATAATCAGCAAGGTGAAAGACAGCGGCAAGGCGAAAATCAGCCATTGCGCAAATGTGATCTCCGGTGCAGATGGAAACGAAATCAGGAAGATGCGCTGCATCGCAAGATTCGGCGGTGTACCTATCAGTGTGGCTGTTCCTCCAATCGAGCAGGAATACGCGATACCCAGCATCATTGCCGTCAACAGGTTCTGTTTATCACGTTCAGTCAACTGATCGGCGGCGCGTGAATACACCGCGAGGCCAATGGGCAGCAGCATGGTTGCAGTCGCGGTATTTGAAATCCACATCGACAAAAACGCACTGGTGGCCATAAAGCCAAGCACCATGAACATTGCGCTGCCATGAAACCAGCTGATCACGCGTAGCGCTATACGGGTATGTAAATCCCAGCGTTGCATGGACAGCGCCAGCACAAAGCCGCCTATGAACAGAAAAATGGTGGAATTCATATACACTGCGGCGACTTCCGAACCGGATGTAATGCCCATTAACGGGAACAGTACAAGCGGCACAAGCGCGGTAGCCGCCAGTGGTAATGCCTCGGTTATCCACCACACCACCATCAGGCCGGCGACCGAGGCCATGTTGGTTATATTGTCAGAAGGAAACAGCGGGAGTAATTGCAGCAGGGCAAAGACAACGGGTCCGAGAAAAAAACCGAGCTGAGGTATAGTGGTTTTAATGATTTTGTCTCACGAAGGATACGGTCGTGAGAGCAAAGCTGATTAATACAAATGCGGCAGAGAATACGATCAGGGCTTCAGCCATGGTAATGCCAAAAATCAGCTCAGGTGTGTATCCACAGGAAGCTTCAACACGAAACAACGCAGGAAACCAGCTATCCAGTGCGAGCCATGAAGGCAGCCCCAGGTCAAACCCGCAGTCGCCAAACACGAATCCCCGTTCGGTACCCAGCAGCTGGTACGATCGCTCCAGCAGGCTGGCGGCAATAACCACGGTGAGTATGTGTGCAATACGGCCGGCCCATCTGTTGTTTAATATCAATGCGTTAAATGCAACAATTGTTATACATAAGATCAGGATTCGGACCTGAATACAAAGCACGCAGGGTGCTTGCTCGAGTTCATATTGGTAATAGAGTGCCACGGCAATAAACGAAAGCCCCACCGCGACCAGTGCCAGCCAGTACCATCGGCTGTGCGCAATATTTTGTAACTTGTTTAGCATTGTGTTGGACAGGAATACTAGAGGTTTGAATGTTGTGTGAATTATACTACTCGACAAGCATGTCCACCAGATATTCCCATTCCTGTTCGAGACTCATGTTTTCAGGATACGATGTGCCTGCACGGCGATGCCAGTATCTAGAATTCCACTCATCGCCTTCCTTGCGGTGCAGATAGGCATGAATACGAGCCGCCGTGGCGTCATCCATTTGCTGCACAATTTCATGTGCAGTGTTCCAGTCACCCGTTGCGTCATACCAGAGTGCCTGTAAATAAGGATTGAGCTGGTCAGGCCCTGGCAGGCTGTCGAGAAATTCCTGTTCGTTCATTGTCAATTCGTTGCTTTTTGCCCTATCTTAATACTAGAAACGTTGTCGCAGAAAGTAATATATCCGGAAATACAATGCTCAGGTTTTTCGCAAAGTGGCTATGGTTGTTGTGGTGCTGGCTGGAAGTGTCAGTCTTCACCGCGGTGCTTTATGCGATGTCCTGGCTGCCGCGGCCATTGACCGGCCGCTATTACCACGAGCTGTCACGTGTCTGGTGCCGGTTCTTTGTGCGGGCCCTGGGCATTGATCTGCGTCTGCACCAGAAAAATATTCTGCCTGTTCCGGAGCAGTACATCCTGATTTCCAACCACCCTTCCGCGCTGGAGGATTTCGCCATACCGGCATTGTTCGATATCTATCCTCTGGCGAAGAAAGGCGTTCGGCACTGGTATTTTATTGGGCGAATCAGTGACAGGTCTGAAAGTATCTTCGTCAAGCGTGATGATCCTGATTCGCGACGCGCAGCACTCGAGGCATTAACGGATGCGGTGAACAAAGGGCGTAATGTCGCAATATTTCCGGAAGGCGGCTGCAAGGGGCGTCGAATCCACTCCAGCTTTCAAACCGGAGCGTTTGATATCTCGATCCGGACCGGTGTTCCCATACTACCGGTATTCCTGCATTATGAAGAACAGGACAGGTTTGAATGGCATGATCCTCATACCCTGTTACACAAGTTCTGGCATTTCATGACGGCACAGAATAACAGGGCAAATTATTATGTTTATGATGCAATCAGTCCGCAAGGCTTTAGCGATAAACATGCATTTGCAGAGCATGTCCACCAGCAGTATCTGCAATGGCAGCAGCGCTACCTTGATTAGATATCTGTTTAATAATTGTTACCGCAGAGGCGCTGAGACGCAGAGGAAATAAAGACCTCTTGTTGCTGATCTGGTCACGCAAATATCGAGTTACGCTACACTAATCCAGACTTCGGATATACATAGAAAAGTTTTTCTCAGCGTCTCTGCGCCTCTGCGGTTAACTTTCCCTATGCAATATGCGGGTTAGTGTTCGATGGCCTGTTCACGCTGGTTTTTATATTCTTCAAAGCTGGTTTCGGCTTCATCAACACAGTCTGCGTATTCCGATTCAGGGTATTAAAGGCAGCCGGCCCTGTGCCCGGCTTTCAGTCCCTCGTAATATTGCTGTTTGGTGCATGCTGTCAGAGTTAACAGTAGAAACGCTGCAACATGTTTTCGCCCTGTCATCATCGTTTCACACTACTGGACGTTTTGCGTAAACTTCGTCGAACAGGGTTTCAAGCCCGGGGTGTGCTCCACGCAACTGGTCTATTACCTTGCGTGCCCAGTCAAAATATTCCTGTCTGCGGTCCAGGCTCCAGTCAGCGGGTGCGTTATTGAGGACGTCACGAAGATTGCTGATCTTGTCAGCCAGCTTTACCATTTTTGCCTTGTCAGAGATTTGTGCGGCATGATCGATTTGCGCCTGTTTGCGCGAGGCTTTTGACAGGTTTTCGTCATCGGTTACATCCATGACAATATCGCGGATCGCCTTGCCAAATGTTGCTTCAAGCTCTGCATCGGTGGTTTCCGTGTCTTCAACCGTGTCGTGCAGTAGTGCGCCGCATATGGTTTCAATGTCGGTTATGTGCGCTTCGTTACATAAAATATCTGCCAGTGATATCGGGTGATTGATATAGGGTGATGCGTCTACATCTCTGCGACGCTGGTCCTTGTGCTTGTGTGCGGCAAACGCGAGTGCCTTTAGCAGTATTTTTAGGTCGTTCTCTTTAAGTGACATTATTATAAAACCTGTAATTTAATAACAGGTTTTTAACACTCACAGCTTCGATTGTCATGTAATATCAGAGGTAGGAAAGTCGTCAGTATTGATGAAAAGCGGAAGTAATATCTTTTCAATAGAATTAACCGGTCAAACCAATATAATTATAAAAATGAAAGATACCTGGAAGGAAGCCGTACATAATCAGAGAGTTGCACTGGCACAAATACTGTCAGCACCGTTGGCGTGTATTGCACAGCGCTGCGAGATGGTATGGGGTCAGCGCGAACTGCTTGACAGAATACTGAGTGAGGGTCTGGAAACTGTGCCTCATTGCGTATTTTTGTATGCACTTGATGCCAACGGTGTGCAGATAACTGACAATGTCAGCATGACAGGCCTGATGCCGGAGCACTTCGGGCGTGACCGCTCCAAACGACCATACATGCGTGAAGCTGTTCCGTCATGGGGGTTCCTGCTGTCCGATGCCTACCTGAGCGAACGGGCCAACCGCCCGTCGTTAACGGCTTTGCAGATAGTGAGACGTGATGATGAAGTTCTGGGATTTATCGGTGCGGATTTTGACCTGCGCGATCTGCCGGTAACTTCCGAGGTCTATGAGGAGTCGCATGACTGGCGACAGATCAAGGGTGACCCAGCGATCCGCGGGTCAGTATTCCAGCAACACCGTGTTGACAGCCTGATGGATAATAATCTTGAAACGGCAAGTGCGATTATTGAAGAGCTGATCACAGAACGCGGTATGTTCCAGGGTGTTATTCATTTCTCCAGCAGTCGCGCCACCATCTGGTTCGTTGATGATCCTTTTCGTTATCGCATTCTGGATGCGGATGCGCTCAGTGATCCGGATATCTGCATGCTCTACCCGGCCCGCCCTTACCCTGAGGATGCGCTTATACCTGCAGAGCGTGTCTGCTCGATTCTTCGCGGTATGTGCAAATTGCGCCTCGCCGATGAAACGCTTTACTTGCGTTCATCCTCGATCAATATCTTCAACGGTATGATCAGCCTTACCTTCTCCTGCGATGGTACCCACTACATGTCATCGGAAGAATTCCTGCAAAAGGACACGTCATTCTGGACAGGATGCGCTGCCTGAAATCTATATTGTAACTCAGGGGTGCTCTTCTGATGTATAGCGATATATGTCACCGCAGAGTCGCGGAGGCGCAGAGATTCCTGATTGTTGTGCGAGCAGTTTTCGCTGCGAACTGTGTATATTAGCGACTAAAGTCGCTAATATCCTCTGCGTCTCCGCGCCTCTGCGGTAAACAATTGGTCAGGGCTGCATGGGATTTTATTCGGCAAAGATTTCATGAAAAAATTCCTGCGTTTGCTGCCATGAATCCCTGTCGGCCTTTTCGTCGTATGCAAGCGGCAGGTTGAACTTTTTACCGTTGGCGTCAGCATCAGGGTTGGTGAAGCTGTGTACTGCGCCAGGGTAATTCACGAACTTGTAATCTACGCCGGCAGACTCCATTTCCTCTTTAAACGCTTCGATCTGTTCCGCCTTGACGAAGGGGTCATCGGCGCCATTGAATACGCGGACGCGGGTTTTCACCTCGCCTTTTTTCGCGGGTGACTGGGTTGCAACACTGCCGTGATAGCTGACAACGCCATCAATATCGGTGCCCATGCGTGCCATGCCCAGAACGATGCTGCCGCCGAAACAATAACCGATAGCAGCAATCTTGTCAGGTTCCACGCCGGGTTGTTGTTTCAGCGTATCGAGTGCGGCATCGAAACGTGCTTTCGCGAGTTGAGGGTTACCACCTACCGCGTTGGAGAATTTACCGGCATCTTCAGGGTGATCAGCGGTTTTACCGTCGCCGTACATATCAACAGCCAGTGCGGTGTAACCCAGTTCGGCCAGCATGCGTGCGCGCTTGCGGGCATAGGCATTATGCCCCCACCATTCATGTACCACCAGGATGCCGGGGCGTGCAGTCTTAATCGAATCATCATAGGCAACTAGACCTTTCATTACCGTATCGCCCTGCCTGTAGCTGACTTCACGGGTAACAATATCTGCGACAGCATCGAAGACGAGTAAAAGAGAAAGCATGGCTAGAGTTGTTCTGGCTATCATGGTGTGTGCTCCCGACGAGTCATTCATTTGGAATGTAAATGATAATAAGTCATATTGGCAGGACAATAAACAGTTTTCAAGCAGTAGTGAGCTGCAGCAATCGACCTGCAGGCATCGACAATCGTGCCTCCAAATCCACAGAACGGAAGGGCAAAGACTACAGGTGGCAAGGTGAGAAAAGTCCGTAAATTAATGCTTTTAAACCCGCATGGTTTATAGCATCAGATCGTTATATACATGACATGGCCATCAGAATCTTGCTAAAGTCCAGATAAGTTTTTCATGAGGAGCCCGTTATGCAAACCAAGATAGTGCTGCCTGAGTCCGAGATCCCGACACACTGGTACAACGTAATTGCAGATATGCCCAATCCGCCTGCGCCATATCTTGGGCCTGATGGCAACCCGGTTCCGCCGGAAGCGATGCTGGCGATTTTCCCCGAGGCCCTGGTAATGCAGGAAGTCAGCACCGAGCGCTGGATCCCGATTCCGGATCCCGTGCGTGAAGCATTGACCTTGTGGCGACCATCGCCACTGTATCGCGCACATCGTCTGGAAAAGGCCTTGAACACACCGGCGAAAATCTATTACAAGAATGAAGCCGTCAGTCCCGCCGGTTCACACAAGCCCAATACCGCAGTCGCGCAGGCGTATTATAACCAGCAGGCCGGTATCAAGCGTCTTGCAACCGAGACGGGTGCAGGACAATGGGGATGCTCGCTGGCACTCGCCGGACAAATGTTCGGTCTGGATATCCGGGTATACATGGTCAAGGTCAGTTATCAGCAGAAACCGTATCGCCGTTCGATGATGCAGACCTGGGGTGCGGAGGTTTTTGCCAGTCCTACAGATATGACAGAATCAGGCCGCAATATCCTTGCCGAGCATCCCGATTCTGAAGGGTCGCTGGGTATTTCAATATCCGAAGCGGTTGAAGAAGCGGCCGGCCGTGAAGACACCAATTATGCACTCGGGTCTGTTCTGAATCATGTGTTGCTGCATCAGACCATCATTGGTGAAGAAGCCAGAAAGCAGCTGGCACTGGTCGATGATTATCCCGATATGGTGTTTGCACCTTGTGGTGGCGGTTCAAATTTTGGCGGCATCGCATTTCCTTTCTTTGCCGACAAGGCGGCGGGCAAGGATGTTCAACTGGTAGCTGTAGAGCCGACGTCCTGCCCTACCTTGACCAAAGGCGTGTATACCTATGACTATGGTGATGTTGCAGGTCTGACGCCATTAATGAAAATGTTCACCCTGGGCCACGATTTTATGCCGCCGGGAATTCATGCAGGCGGTCTGCGCTATCACGGTGATTCAGCGCTGGTGAGCCAGCTGCACAAGGAAGGCCTGGTCGATGCGGTAGCGGTACCGCAACTGGAAACATTTGAAGCGGGCGTGCTGTTTGCGAGAAACGAAGGCATCGTGCCTGCGCCGGAATCCTGTCATGCAGTTGCGGCTACCCTGCGCGAAGCCAGGAAATGCGCCGAGACGGGTGAAGCAAAAACCTTACTGTTCAATCTTTCCGGTCACGGTCATTTTGATATGAGCTCGTATGACCGCTA
>CALLCZ010000073.1 GCA_937998645.1 uncultured Gammaproteobacteria bacterium | reverse complement strand
CCGGGGTTCGAGTTCCTGCAGGCTGTAGCCGCAGCTCGGGCAGGCAAAACGTGCCGAGAACATCAGCTCGGCCTGTTCGTTATCGTCCATCCAGGCAACAGTGGCAATGTCATCGGCGAGGTGCAGTGTTGTTTCAAATGATTCGGCCAGTCTCAGCTTTATGTCATCGCGTACCTTGAATCGGTCGACCACGACCTCGATGGTGTGCTTCTTGTTGGCTTCAAGTTCGGGAATGTCATCGAGTTCATACACCGTGCCATCAACGCGCGCGCGTAGAAAACCCTGCTGCTTCAAATCTGCGATCAGCGAGTGGTACTCACCTTTACGCTCACGGATGACCGGCGCCAGCAGCATCAGACGGCTGTCTGTCGGCAATGCCATGACCTGGTCGACCATCTGGCTGACCGTTTGTGCCTCCAGCGTCGTGTCGTGTGTCGGGCAGCGCGGTGTGCCTGCGCGGGCGAACAGCAGTCTCAGGTAGTCGTAGATCTCGGTGATGGTGCCTACCGTTGAGCGCGGGTTGTGGGAAGTGGTTTTCTGCTCGATGGAGATTGCGGGTGACAGGCCCTCGATGTGGTCGACATCGGGCTTTTCCATCATCGACAGGAACTGGCGTGCATAAGCCGACAGGGATTCTACATATCTGCGCTGACCTTCTGCGAATATCGTGTCGAATGCCAGCGAAGACTTGCCTGATCCGGACAGGCCTGTAATTACGATGAGCTTGTCGCGCGGGATATCAAGATTGATGTTTTTCAGATTGTGGGTGCGTGCGCCGCGAATCTGGATTGTATCCATAACTGCATATCAGGGTGTAAAGCCAATCTGCTAGAATGCCGTGCTTTCATTGGTCGGGTCAAGTGCTGTGTCCGTATTTCAGGAAAATCTGGGGAAAACCGAGCGTCGTGCAGGCGTTTCGCTCGCACTGATATATGCCTTTCGCATGCTCGGGCTGTTCATGATCATGCCGGTATTTGCCCTGTATGCGGAAAAGCTGCCGGAAGCAACGCCGTTTCTGGCGGGACTGGCGCTGGGTATATACGGGTTGACCCAGGCCTTGTTGCAGATTCCCTTTGGCATGCTGTCTGACCGCATCGGGCGTAAGCCGGTGATATTTGCCGGCCTGGTGATTTTTGCGCTGGGCAGCCTGGTGGCCGCACAGGCAGACAGCATTTATGGCATTATTTTCGGCCGTGCCCTGCAGGGTTCCGGGGCCATAGCCGCTGCGCTGATGGCGCTGGCGGCGGACCTTTCCCGGGAAGAGCATCGTACCAAGATGATGGCCCTGATCGGTGCCAGCATCGGCGTGGCATTCGCTGCCGCAATGGTGCTGGGTCCTGTTTTGAACCAGTGGATCGGTATTTCCGGGATTTTTGCCGGTACCGCTGTGCTGGCCCTGATCGGCATCGCGATACTCTACCTGATCGTGCCGGATCCATTGCATACCCATTTTCACAGCGATGCCCAGGTCCAGTCAGGCGCGTTAGTGGATGTGCTCAGGGATAGTCAGCTACTGAGGCTGGATTTCGGCATTTTCATTCTGCATTTTGCGCTGATGTGCGTATTTCTGGTGATGCCGCTGGAGCTTCGTGACACTGCAAGCCTGGCTGCCGCCGATCACTGGAAACTGTACTTGCCGGTATTTGCGCTGTCTCTGGTCATTATGCTGCCGTTCGTGATTATTGCCGAGCGCAATCGCAGGATGAAGCAGGTGTTCCTTGGTGCGATAGCAACTGTGGCCCTGGCCGTGACAGGATTTATCTACAGTTCAGATCTGAGAACACTCGGCCTGTCACTGGTACTGTTTTTTGCCGGCTTCAATCTGCTCGAAGCCTCACTGCCGTCGCTGATCTCAAAAACTGCCAGGGCAACTCAGAAGGGCACTGCAATGGGGGTGTATTCCAGCAGCCAGTTTATGGGGGCATTCGCCGGCGGCCTGGTCGGTGGTGCCGTGCATGGCTACTGGGGGATTGATGGCCTCTATATCACGGTGATCGTCGTGCTGCTGCTATGGCTGGTACTGGCTTCAAGCATGCAGCAGCCGCGTTATCTGAGCACCTATCTGCTCAATATAGGCGTGCGTAATGAGTCTGAGATTTCGGGCCTGACTCACGAACTTGCTGCCGTTGCCGGTGTGGCCGAGGTTTCCGTGATAGCGGATGAGGGTGTGGCCTATCTGAAGGTTGAAAAGCATGTTCTTGATGACAAAAAACTGTTATCGTTCATGGTCGATAACAACTAATCTGCGAACGAGGGAGAGAATATAATGGCACGTGGTGTTAACAAAGTAATCCTGGTTGGAAATTGTGGCAAGGACCCTGAAACCCGCTATATGCCAAGCGGTGGTGCTGTCACCAAAATCTCGATTGCCACGTCAGATAGCTGGAAAGACAAGCAGTCCGGCGAACAGAAAGATCGTACCGAATGGCACAATGTGGTGTTTTTCGGACGCCTTGGGGAAATCGCCGGAGAGTACCTGCGCAAGGGCTCGCAGGTCTATGTAGAAGGCAGCCTGCGTACCAACAAGTGGCAGGATAAAAGCGGTAATGATCGCTATACCACCGAAATCGTTGCCAGCGAAATGCAAATGCTTGGCGGCCGTTCCTCCGGCGACAGCTATGCGCCTGCACAGCAATCAACGGCCAGCAGGCCCGAACCGGCAGCTGCGATGGTCGAAGACGGCTTTGATGATGATATTCCGTTCTAAAGCGGCAGACACTTTTCAACGCAAAGGCGCGGAGGCGCAAAGGGCGCCAAGAAAAATCTGATTAGGTGTGTGATCCTGTATTTAGCTGTAGTAGTTCAGATTTGATATGACAGATTCTGCCAGTTTTCGCAAGATGCAAACCGGCCTGGTTTAATGGTTTATAATATTTTATCTCGCAGAGACGCAGGGAACGCAGAGAGATTTACAGGTATTCGTAGCAGCGACTT
>CALLCZ010000072.1 GCA_937998645.1 uncultured Gammaproteobacteria bacterium | reverse complement strand
TGCGGACTTAATAAGCCTTTGTTCGGCTTGTAATGGGTCCAGGTGTTCTTCTATAATGAGAACATTATGAGAACAAGCAACTTTACCCCCGATCTGACTGATAATCAGCGCAAGGTGCTCGACTTCATCCAGCGCTTCATTGCGATTTACACCGTGCCGCCCAAACTGCAGGAAGTTGCCGAGGGTATTGGCATTTCCTCGCGCGGCGTCGCACACCGTTATGTGCAGGCACTGGTAGAAGCCGGCTATATTGAAACTGACAGCGGCAAGCACCGTGGTATTCGCCTGCTCAAGTCGAATCCGTACCGTCCCGAGTCCAGGCTGCCGCTGCTGGGGGAAATTGCAGCCGGCAAACCGATCGAGGCGATTCCCGGGCAGGATGAAATCGATCTCAGCGAATTTTTTGGACACAACAATTTTGCGGTTCAGGTGAAAGGTGACTCGATGATCGATGCCGGTATCCTCGATGGCGACACCGTGATCATCGAGTTTCGTGAAACCGCTGATGACGGCGATATCGTTGTCGCCCTGATCGACGAAAACGAAACCACGTTGAAGCGCTTCAAGCGCAGCCAGCGCGGCAAGTACATCAAGCTGATACCGGAAAACAGCGAAATGGAACCGATGGTGTACGAAGCCGAACGCGTGCGTATACAGGGCGTGCTGATCGGGCAGTTGCGCAAATATTAGAAAAAATTATTTACCGCAGAGGCGCAGAGACGCAGAGTTTTTTGGCCCGCTTGTCGCTACACGGCCCCCACGCAAATAATGTTTATGTCGCTCCTGCAAAGGAGGATGTCCAGTGTCTTGATTTGAAAAGACCGTGAATATTGTATGTCTCCACGCAGTAGCGTAGGGGCTGATTAGAAGTGAGTGTTAGCGTATGTCTACAGGTTTTTCCTCGTCCCTCGAAACTCGTACCTCGCCACTGTTTTGCCCCATATACTGGCCGCGCGCGATTGCATTGATCGATATGAATGCCTTTTTTGCATCGGTCGATCAGCGTGATTTTCCATCGCTGCTGGGGCAGCCGGTGGCGATTACCAACGGCCTGCGCGGCAGTTGTGTGATTACCAGCTCCTACGAGGCGCGGGCGAAGGGTGTGCGCACCGGTATGCGTTTACCGGAGGCGCGCAAGTTATGCCCGAACCTGGTGCAGCGCCCGGCACGCCCGGAGGTCTATGCGCGCGTTTCCACCAATATCATGCAGGCGCTGCACGAAGTATGTCCAGACATGGAAGTGTTTTCTGTTGATGAGGCCTTTATCGATATCACGCCCTGCCAGCGTTTATACGGCTCGCCGGTGCGTACGGCGCGTTTGCTGAAGCAGGCGGTGTACCGCGCTTCCGGCTTGCTGTGTTCCATCGGTGTTAGCGGTGACAAGACCACGGCCAAGTTTGCCGCCAAGCTCAACAAACCTGATGGCTTCACCGTGATTCCGCCGTGGGAAGCGAAGGAGCGCCTGCGTGACGTGCCGGTGACCGAACTCTGTGGCATCGCTGAAGGCATCGGTCGTTTCCTGGCTGACTTTGGCGTGAAGCGTTGCGGCGACATGGAAAAACTGCCGATCAGCATCCTCGCGCGGCGCTTCGGCAACCCGGGTCGCCGTATCTGGTATATGTGCCAGGGTGCGGATCCCGATCCATTGCACCCGGATGTGGCGGCGCCCAAATCCATCGGTCATGGCAAGGTGATGCCGCCGGGCACGCGCTCGCGTGACGTGGTGCTGACTTATTTGCAGCACATGTGCAGCAAGGTGGGTGCGCGCTTGCGTCGCCACGATCTTGAAGCACGCACGTTCTGGGTCGGCCTGCGCCTGCACTATGGCTGGGTCGGCGACAAGGTGCGGCTGCCTGCTTTCAGTAATGATCACCGCAAGATCTATAAATACAGCCGACAGATACTGGAGCTGGCCTGGCAGGGTGAAGGCGCGCGCCAGATACAGGTCACCGCGCTGGACCCGCAGCCGGAATCAACGCAGCTGGACATGTTTGCCGATGATCCTGAAAAACAGTTACAGGACAAGATGCTGCACAAGGCCATGGACAGCATTAACCAGCGTTATGGTGAGTTCACGTTGTCACCGGCCCGCTTGCTCAATCGTTCAGATATGCCCAACGTGATCGCGCCGGCATGGAAGCCGGACGGGCATCGGCAGACGATATAAACAGGTGAGGCAGTGTTTGGGTATGCATGGATTTTAATAAAGAATTATCCACAGATGAACGCAGATAAACACGGATGTTATTGCTGTTCGCCGGCCGCTACATGGCCCCACGCGAATCAACGCAAATAATATTTATGTTACGCCAGGGAATGCTATGACGTAGGCCTGCATAAGTGAAGCGTTGCCGGCGCCAAAAATTATTCACCGCAAAGTGCGCAAAGGTTTTATGGCCCGCAAACAACGCTAACAACGCAAAAACATAACCAGAGGGGTTAGCGAGTTTTGCGCTGCAGACAAATAGCTTGTTTGTTATCCGTGTTTATCTGCGTTCATCTGTGGACTAATGGTTTTAAGAATTCAACAAACATAAAAAAGCCCGCTTTCCAGCGGGCTTAATGAGCGCAATCAATATTGTTGTTTTTATCTAAGTTCCAGCCAGCGTCTGCCACGGGTGCCATAGTTGACCGAATCACTGGCCGAGCCGCCATCACCGCTGCAGGTCAGGGTGAATGTAACCGCGCTATTGATCACAATGGACTGCGAGCCGGCGACCGGTTTTGCGCCCGACCAGTTGCCTGATGCAAAACAGCTGCTGGCATCCGTTGATGACCAGCTTAATGTGATCGTGCTGCCGCGTCTCACCAGGGACGGGCTTGCGGTCAGGTTAACAGTCGGTTCGTTTGCAGCAGGAGGCTGATTGACTGTTACCGTCACAGTGTCACTGGCACTGCCGCCGGGACCGGTGCAGGTAAGGGTATAGGCGTAAGTCGAGGCTGTAGCGGGTTCGATGATTTCAGAACCAGCGGTGCTGCGAGGGCCGTCCCAGTCGCCGTAAGCCATGCAGCTGGTGGCATCAGTTGAAGTCCAGCTCAAGGTTGCTGTCGTGCCCAGTTCAATAGCTGTGGGGTCTGCAGACAGGTTCACGACCGGTGCAGGCGTTGGTGTGCCGCCGCCATCGCTGACAACAGTTGTTTGTGCGCTGGCAACCTGTTCGTGTTTCAGGCTTTGAGCATCATAAAGCGTCTTGAAAGTCTGCACCTGCGGCAGGTGAGCTTCACGATAAAGATCCTGCAGGAAACCGTGTGCGATGGTCTGATAATTCAAGGACACGCTGACATTGAGATCACCCGCAACAGCAACCGGTACACTATAGGTTATTTCATCGCTTCCCAGGTTGAAGTTCGTGTCATCGTATGCATTTCCCAGCACGGCGACATCTTCCGGTATGTTGTTTAACTTGTTAAAACCTTGCGGTGTCAATCTGTTGTCTTTTATGTAGCGGGCACCACGAAGCAGGGTATAGGTGATGTTGCCTTCTGTATCAACCATCACGGGCTCGTAGATCTGCACCTGGTCGGCCGATGTGATCTCATCGTAATGTCGTTCATATCTGGTCTGATCTACATCATTATCAGCGCCGGTAATGGATCCGTCGGGATTTATCCTGCCCGATTCAAAAACAATATTATTGTTGCTGTCGGTCACCTTGAAGTTGAGCCACATGCGGCGCGATGGATAAGCCGTGGGTGCTTTGTGCCCTGAATTATTTTGCACTTTTACCCGTGCTTCCAGCGTGCCGTTGTTCACCGATGCAGACACGATCACTACACTTGCGGCGCTTTGCAGCATGGCGCGGGCACGGTCGATGCCCAGGTCCATATTGGAGCTGGTGACCCCCAGTTGTGCTGCATTATCGCGCAGCATGGTCAACATTGTCGTATTGGCGCCCACCAGTTCGTGCTTGGCGAAGCCCTCTTTGGTGTCCAGCCACCCGGGACGATTGGAGACTTTCGACGTGGTCTCCGGCATGTGGCAGTCCTGGCAGCTCTGCGGATTGCTGCCGGCGTCATCAAAAATAGACAGCTGCCACTCGGTATAAGGCATCTGTTCAGGGAATCCTGTTCCTGTAGTTACTATATTGCCTTGATCATCAACAAACGGGGTTTTCAGATTATGGCAGGTGGCGCACATCGCCGAGTCTGAAACATGCGCGCTGTAGGCTGGAGTGTAACCGGTGTTATTGATCATCGGCTGGCCGAAGATATCAATATACTGCCCATAGATGGTTTTCGTATTGTTAATGCTGTAGTGGCCGGAAAAGCCATCCAGTGTTCCCAGGTTGCCATCATCCTCGATCTGGTGGCACACGGTACAACTGACACCATTCATGCCGGCATCGTACAGGGCGTGATTGGGGTTCAGAATGCCGTCGGTTCCGAACAGACTTATATCGCCACCCTGTACTTTGGTTATTTCGTAATTTGCCATCGGAGCATGACACCTCGTGCATGTGTCATTGATTATTGTCGCCAGATGCGGATTTCGCTCTAACTCTGTTGCTACCTTGGCCTGCCAGAAGGGGTCCTTGGTTGCATTCGCCATCATGGAAGCTCCCCAGTCCCGGGCAATGGATACGTTCTCGCCGAATGTGTCTGTGAGACCATCGTGGCAGGTAGCGCAGTTACCCGAGCCGGAAAAATGTGAAGTGGTGAAGCTGGTGTTTTCTGCGTACGTGGTGAAAGAAAACAGGAAAAGCAGCATCGTTATTGATGCTCGAAGCAGTGGGTTAATCATCTAGTACCTCTGGTGGAGTTTTTTGTTGATAAATACAACTAGCCTGTAACTTCATTATTTGGTTGTACATTTATTGAACAGGCTTTTGTGTCTGTTGTTATATATTGCTCGATAAGTTAATACCAATCATTTGTTCGTTCATATTCGTTCATTTCTATCAAATGCATTATTCTTTACCAAATCAACAAGATGCAATGCGCAAGATGCATAATTATGCTGGTGATTTATAACAGGTTGGCGAAAGACGCTCGGGGTTTGATCCGGGTTCAGGGTTAATATCGAGCGGTAAGGGTATGCAACACGGCCTGTTCCGATATTTCAATTCATCGGTACGCTAGCAGCTTCTAAATGAGCTCACATTGATAATTGTCAATTTTAGAAAAATGCAAAACCAGGCAGGTTTCAAGGTGTTTTACAGGATCGGCAATGTTGACCGTGGGGTGTTAGTGGGTATTGAAATGAGTCCACAGATGAACGCAGATGAACACGGATATAAAACATGTTATTTGTCCGCCTGCCGCTACACGGACCATAAAAACATCCGTGTTTATCTGCGTTCATCTGTGGACCAATAGCTGGCAATTTAAACTTTCGATGCGTTACCTTTTTGGAATGTAGATGTCAGTCACTGTGCCTTCAGCGACTTCAGCGGCGAAGTTGAAGGTTTCAGACAGCGTCGGGTGCGGATGTACGGTCAGTGCGATGTCTTCAACATCGGCGCCCATCTCCAGCGCTAACACGGCTTCGGCGATTAGTTCACCGGCATTGGTTCCAACCATGCCGGCGCCGATAATTCGGTGGCTGTCTTTATCGAACAGTACCTTGGTCAGGCCCTCGTTGCGGCCGATGCTGAGTGAGCGTCCGCTTGCGGCCCACGGGAACACGCCTTTGGTATATTCAATGCCATCGGCTTTGGCCTGTTCTTCGGTGATGCCCATCCATGCAATTTCCGGGTCTGTGTAGGCTACCGATGGAATGGTCTTGGCATCGAAGTAGGATTTCATGCCACTGATGACTTCCGCCGCGGTTTTGCCTTCGTGCGTGGCCTTATGCGCCAGCATCGGCTGGCCGACGATGTCGCCGATAGCGTATATGTTGGCAACGTTGGTTTTCTGTTGCTTGTCAACGGGTATAAAACCGCGTTCATCGACCATGATGCCGGCATTCTCTGCGCCGATATCATTGCCATTGGGGCTGCGTCCGACTGCAAGCAGTACACGGTCAAAGGTGTCGGTTTCGGGTGCGCCTTTGCCTTCGAAGCTGACCTTGAGGCCGCTCTTTAATGCCTTGATGTCAGTGACTTTGGCATTCAGCCAGATGTTCTCGTAGCGTTTCTTAACGCGTTTTTGCAGCGGGCGAACCAGGTCGCGGTCGCATCCGGGGATCAGGCCGGGCGAGAGTTCAACAATCGATACACTGGAACCGAGTGCATCATATACCGTGGCCATTTCCAGGCCGATGATGCCGCCGCCAATAACGAGCAGTCGCCTGGGGATATCGGCCAGTTCAAGCGCGCCGGTAGAATCCATCAGGCGATCATCGTCGTAGGGGAGGCCAGGGATGCGCATGACTTTTGAGCCTGCCGCTATAATGGCATCATCAAAAGAGATGGTCGTGATTCCGTCTTTGCCGGTCACTTCAATGGTTTTCGGTGAAGTAAATTTGCCAACACCGGTTACGATTTGCACCTTGCGCTGCTTTGCCAGTCCGGCAAGACCACCCGTTAGCTGACCGATAACCTTGTTCTTGAAAGCGGCGAGTTTGCTGATGTCTATTTTAGGCTTGCCGAAGCTGACGCCATGTGCAGACATTTCCTCGGCTTCGTTGATGATCTGCGCCGTATGCAGTAATGCCTTGGAGGGTATGCAACCCACGTTGAGGCAAACGCCGCCTATGGTTTCGTATTTTTCTATAAGGATGACCTGCTTACCCAGGTCGGCTGCGCGGAAAGCGGCGGTATAACCACCCGGGCCTGAACCCAGTACGACAACTTCGGCGTGTACATCGCTGCGATCTGCGGGTGCTGTTTTTGCAGCAGCTGCAGGGCCTGGCTCGCTTGTGGTTGATTCTGCAGCCGGGGCGGGTTTTTCTTCAGCTGCTTTAGTAGATGGGGCTTCTGCAGCCGAAAGTTCCATGGTGAGAATAACATCACCCTGTGAAACCTTGTCATTCACTTTAACCAGTACTTCCTTGACGGTGCCGGCCTGCGGCGAAGGGATTTCGATGGTGGCCTTGTCGGACTCGAGCGTGATCAAAGCATCTTCTGCTGAGATGTGATCGCCAGGTGAAACCAGTACTTCAATGGTGTCGACGTTAGTGAAATCACCGATGTCAGGGACTTCAACTTTTACTATTTTGCTCATAATTAATTTTTATCCGCTAATAAACGCAAATGCACGCAAATGTAACCGACAAATCCTGGACCAAAACCGTATTCATGTTTGAACCAACAAAGAAACATTCGCGTTTATTTGCGTTCATTTGCGGACTTATTGATTTAATCTGTTTTATAACAGCAGTCGCCGTGTGTCCGACAGCACCTTGTTCAGGAACGAGGTAAAGCGGGCACCATCCGCGCCATCGATAACACGGTGATCGTATGAAAGCGATAACGGCAGAATCAGGCGTGGTACAAACTCACCGTCTATATAAACCGGTTTCATTTGCGCACGCGACACACCGAGTATTGCAACTTCAGGTGCATTGACGATCGGTGTGAACGCAGTACCACCGATACCGCCCAGGCTGGAAATACTGATGCAGCCACCGGACATGTCGGCAGGTGACAGCTTCTTGTCTCGTGCCTTGATGCTGGCCTCTATCAATTCACTAGCAAGTTCAATCAGCGACTTGCGATCACAGTCGCGAATAACCGGAACCACAAGACCGTCTGGCGTATCGACCGCGACACCGATATGGATGTATTTTTTCAGTACCAGGTTTTCACCGGTTGCATCCAGTGAAGAGTTGAAGCGCGGGTATTCTTTCAGTGCGGAAACCAGCGCTTTCATCAGGAAAGCGAGTACGGTGACACGTATGCCTTCATTTTTGTGCTCTGCGTTGAGCTGCTTGCGGAATTTTTCCAGCTCAGTGATATCCGCTTCATCAAACTGGGTGACATGCGGTACAGTGACCCAGTTGCGGTGCAGGAACTGGCCGGTCAGCTTGTTTATCTTGGTCAGCGGTTGTGTTTCGATATCACCAAACTGGCTGAAATCGATTTCCGGCATGGGTGCAACGCCAAGGCCGCCGACATGGCCTGATGTCAGTGCCTTTTTCACAAAGGTCTTGATGTCTTCTTTCAGGATGCGGCCCTTGTTGCCGCTGCCGGTGATTTGTCCCAGGTCGGCACCGAGTTCGCGGGCAAATTTACGGACCGAAGGGCTGGCGTATGCCTTGCGGAAGCCGACTTCATCGATCGGGGTTGGCGCAACCGGCGGCGGCCTGTGCGAAGAGACTGGAGCCGGGGCCGGAGCGGGTGCTGCCGGTTTTTCAGGTGCTGCTGCAGGTGCCGGAGCTGGCTGTGCGGGTTCGTCGGCCGTTGCTTCAGCTACAGGCGCGGCTTCGGTCACGGAAACTTCCAGGGTGACCAGCAGGTCGCCCTGGGATACCTTGTCACCGATGCTGACTTTTATTTCTTTAACGGTGCCGGCATCGGGTGAAGGAATCTCCATTGCCGCCTTGTCGGATTCGAGTGATACCAGCGGGTCCTCGACACTGATGGTATCGCCTGGCGACACCATGATCTCGATGACTTCTACGCCCTCGAAGTCGCCAATATCAGGAACAAGAATGTCTTTTACATCTGCCATTGTCTGTTTCCTGTTAAGCCATTAGCGGGTTTGGTTTAGTGATGCGGATACCATACTTCTTGATAGCTTCCTTGACTTTGGAGGCGGGGATGGTGCCTTCATCAGACAGTGTTTTCAATGTGGCCACGGTGACATAATCGCTGTTGACTTCGAAGTGCTTGCGCAGCTGCTTGCGTGTATCCGAGCGGCCAAAGCCGTCAGTCCCCAGAACGGTGTATGTTGCGGGTACAAAATTGCGGATCTGTTCTGCAACATTGCGCACGTAATCGGATGATGAAATAACAGGGCCTTCGCAGTCCTGCAACTGCTGTTCTACATAGCTGACGCGAGCTTTCTTTTCAGGATTGAGCATGTTCCAGCGTTCGCAATCGCGTGCTTCGCGCGCCAGTTCGTTATAGCTGGTCACGCTCCAGACGTCTGCGCTAACGCCCCAGTCATTCTTCAGTTTTTCTGCGGCATCGATGACTTCGCGCAGAATCGTGCCGCTGCCGAACAGTTGTACTTTGGGATCGCCTTTTTTGGCGGTATCTTCACTGATGCGGTACATGCCATTAACGATGCCCTTTTCAACGCCTTTCGGCATGGCCGGTTGAACGTAGTTTTCGTTCATCGCTGTGACGTAGTAATAGACGTTTTCCTGGTCATGCATCATGCGGCGCATGCCGTCATGAATGATGACTGCCAGCTCGTAGGCAAAACAGGGATCGTAGGCGATACAGTTGGGGATGGTCGAAGCAACCAGCAGGCCGTGGCCATCCTGGTGCTGCAGGCCTTCACCGGCCAGTGTGGTGCGACCTGCGGTGCCGCCAATCAGGAAGCCGCGTGCCTGCATATCGCCGGCTGCCCATGCCAGGTCGCCAATACGCTGGAAGCCGAACATGGAATAATAAACGTAGAACGGAATCATGTTGACGCCATGTGAACTGTAGGCCGTTGCGGCCGCGATCCAGGATGACATGGCACCGGCCTCGTTAATGCCTTCTTCCAGGATCTGGCCGCTCTTGTCTTCCTTGTAAAACATGACCTGTTCCTTGTCCTGTGGCTCATACAGCTGACCCACCGAGGAATAGATGCCGAGCTGGCGGAACATGCCTTCCATGCCAAAGGTACGGGCTTCATCGGGCACGATCGGAACCACGTATTTGCCGATTTTTTTGTCGCGCGCCAGCGCTGTCAGCATGCGCACGAATGCCATCGTGGTCGACAGTTCGCGTTCGCCGGAACTTTCCAGCATGGTCTTGAAGATATCGAGGTCGGGAATTTCCAGCGGTGCGGCCAGGTGCTGGCGTGTGGGCAGGTAGCCACCCAGAGTCTTACGGCGTTCTTTCAGGTACCGTATTTCCTCGCTGTCTTCCGCAGGGCGGTAGTATTCAGCTTTCTCGACCTGTTCCTCGGATAGCGGGATATCGAAACGCTGGCGGAAAGCCTTGAGTGCATCGATGTCCATTTTCTTCTGCGAATGCGTGATGTTCTGGCCTTCACCGGCCAGGCCCATACCGTAGCCTTTTACGGTCTTGGTCAGGATCACGGTTGGCTGACCTGTATGTTTCATCGCGGCTGCATAGGCGGCATAGACCTTGTGTGGATCGTGGCCACCACGGTTCAGGCGCCAGATGTCTTCGTCCGACATGGTTGCAACCATGGCTTTCAATTCGGGATACTTGCCGAAAAAGTGTTCGCGCACGTAGGCGCCATCTTTGGACTTGTAGTTCTGATAATCGCCGTCGACCGCTTCTTCCATGCGTTTGCGCAGCAGGCCGTCTTTGTCCCTCGCGAGCAACGGATCCCAGTAGCCGCCCCAGATGACCTTGATTACGTTCCAGCCGGCGCCGCGGAACACGGACTCGAGTTCCTGGATGATCTTGCCATTGCCGCGTACCGGGCCATCGAGGCGCTGCAGGTTGCAGTTGATTACGAAAACCAGGTTGTCGAGTTTTTCGCGGCCGCCAAGCGAGATCGCGCCCAGCGACTCGGGTTCGTCCATTTCGCCGTCACCGCAGAATGCCCACACTTTTCTGTTGTTGGTGTTGGCGACACCCCGGTCCTGCAGGTATTTCATGAAGCGGGCCTGGTATATCGCCATGATCGGACCCAGTCCCATCGATACCGTGGGAAACTGCCAGAAATCCGGCATCAACCAGGGGTGTGGGTAGGATGACAGGCCGTCACCGTCGACTTCCTGGCGGAATTTGTCCAGCTGATCCTCGTTAAGGCGGCCTTCGAGATAGGCGCGCGCGTATATACCGGGCGCCGAATGGCCTTGCATAAAAATCAGGTCGCCGCCATGCTCGTGGCTGGGCGCGCGGAAAAAATGATTGAGGCCAACATCGTAGAGTGTGGCTGCCGAAGCAAAGCTGGCGATATGGCCGCCGAGTTCTGAACTCTCCTTGTTGGCGCGCACCACCATGGCCAGTGCATTCCAGCGTACCAGCGACTTGATGCGGCGTTCGACCGAGGTGTCACCCGGATGCGCTTCCTGCATATGCGGCGGAATGGTGTTGAGGTAGGCGGTGACATTGCTGAACGGCAGGTTGGCGCCTGAGCGACGTGCATCGTCGATCAGCTTTTCGAGTATAAAATGTGCGCGTTCCAGACCCTCATTTGCGATAATCGCATCGAGTGCGTCCAGCCATTCCTGCGTTTCCTGCGGATCTATATCGTGTTGCTCAGTCATGTATCTCTCACATGTTTTGTACAAATCGCCGCATGTTTAGCTTGTTTGCCAGCAATTTCTACGAAATTCTTTAATTTTTATAGTTAACCAGCGGGCTTTTCCGGGCATTTTTCGACGGTTCGATGCTGGCAGGAAGCAGAATTATAGAAGTTAAATGTCGGTTAGTCGAACCAAAAAGCAGTGAATAGTTTACAGTGAGTAGTTCACGTAATAATCAAAAGCTTGCGTAATTCGAGTCTGTGTCGATCTGTGGACGGATTAATTACCGGGAACGGTTTCAGGTACGGTTTCCCACTGTTCACTGTTAACTGTTCACTATTAACTGCTTACTGACTGTATAATTCCGCCCCTGATAATTTAAACTCGACTGGAGAGCCTGGATGTCTGCCAACAAATCTTCCATTAAAAAAGCCGTACTTGCCTACTCGGGTGGTCTGGATACCTCCGTCATATTGAAATGGCTGGAAGATACCTATGGTTGTGAGGTGGTGACTTTTACCGCAGACATTGGTCAGGGCGAAGAGGTTGAGCCGGCGCGGGCCAAAGCTGAAGCGGCGGGTGTTAAGGAAATCTATATCGAGGACCTGCGCGAAGAATTCGTTCGCGATTACGTGTTCCCGATGTTTCGCGCTAACGCCATCTATGAAGGCGAATACCTGCTCGGTACCTCGATTGCGCGCCCGCTGATTGCCAGGCGCCTGATTGAGATTGCCAATGAAACCGGTGCCGATGCGATCTCTCACGGCGCTACCGGCAAGGGTAACGACCAGGTGCGCTTCGAGCTTGGCGCCTATGCGCTCAAGCCGGGTGTTCATATCATCGCGCCGTGGCGTGAATGGGACCTGCTGTCTCGTGAAAAATTAATGGCCTATGCAGAGCGGCATGGCATCGCTGTTGATTTCAACAAGGGCAAAAAGTCACCGTATTCAATGGATGCAAACTTGTTGCACATTTCCTATGAAGGCGGCGTGCTCGAGGACCCATGGGCGGAGCCGGAAGAAGAAATGTGGCGCTGGACTGTGTCACCAGAACGTGCGCCGGACAAGCCGACCTATATCGAGCTCAGTTACAACAAGGGTGACATCGTTGCCATCGATGGCAATCCAATGACTGCCGCAGAAGTTTTAACACTGCTGAACAAGGTTGCGGGTGAGAACGGCATCGGCCGTCTTGATATGGTTGAAAACCGTTATGTGGGTATGAAGTCCCGCGGTTGCTATGAAACGCCGGGCGGCACCATCATGCTCAAGGCGCATCGTGCCATGGAATCATTAACGCTTGATCGCGAAGTTGCACACCTCAAGGATGAGCTCATGCCGCGTTATGCCGAACTGGTTTATAACGGTTACTGGTGGAGTCCCGAACGTGAAATGATGCAGCAGATGATCGATGCATCGCAGGCAACGGTAAACGGCGATGTCCGTCTCAAGCTGTATAAAGGCAATGTCGAAGTCGTTGGCCGCAGGTCCGATGATTCATTGTTTGATGAAGACATAGCTACCTTTGAGGATGATGCCGGTGCTTACGACCAGAAAGACGCCGAAGGTTTCATCAAACTCAACGCCCTGCGCCTGCGCATCGCTGCGAATAAGAAACGTTAAATATTTAACGCAAAGACGCTAAGACGCAAAGAACGCAGAGGTTTTTATTGGTCCGCAAATGAACGCTAATAAACGCGAATGTTTTGTGCGTAAGTGTTGCGACTGCCAACACTTAAGTAGGTGCGGCTTCAGCCGCGAACTGCCGACATTCGCGACTAAAATCGCTCCTACGAATTCCCGTCAGTGATGTAGGCCTGCATAAGCGAAGCGTTGCGGGCACCACATAATTTTATTTGCGTTTATTAGCGTTCATTTGCGGACTATTATTTTTTCTCTGCGCCCTTAGCGTCTTAGCGCCTTTGCGTTGAGGTTTTTAACTAGAGCAAGAAGATCGTCGCCAGGCCGAGGAAGACGAACAGGCCGACGATATCGGTTACAGTGGTGACAACGACGCTGCCGGCGATGGCGGGATCGATGCCGATTTTTCTGAGAATCAATGGGATCGCAGCACCGGAAAAGGCGGCAACGATCAGGTTGATGATCATTGCAGCGGCGATGACCATTCCTATGTTGGCCTCCTTGAACCACAGGAAGGCGATGCCGCCGACAACCAGCGCCCAGATGATTCCGTTGAACAGCCCGACGATGAGTTCTTTTGAAATCAGCCAGTTGCGATTTTGCCGGCTGACCTGTCCCAGTGCCAGGCCACGAGTAACCAGTGTCAGTGTCTGGGTGCCGGCAATGCCTCCCATGCTGGCAACCACATTCATTAACACGGCTATGGCGACCACTTTCTCCAGCGTGCCTTCAAAATTCGACACCACCCATGATGCCATGAACGCGGTGATTAAATTGATTCCCAGCCAGAGTGCACGTCGACGTGAGCTTGGCACTACCGGTGCGAACAGGTCTTCATCCTCGGTCAGGCCGGCCATGCTCATTACAGTGTGGTCGCCTTCGTCTCGAATAACATCGACAACATCATCGACCGTAATACGGCCAAGCAGTCTCATCTGTTCATCTACAACCGGTGCGGACAACAGGTCGTTGTCTTCAAATATTCTGGCCACGCTATCATCTTCAGTTTCGGCAGGAATGGCCTCGATTTCGCGGCTCATGACATCAGCAACGTACAACTGAGGATCCGAGGTAACTAAAGTTGTTAATGGCAGTACGCCAATGTATCGGTTGTCATGGGCGGTAACGATAAGGTTGTCGGTATTGCTGGGTAACTTGCCCAGACGTTGCAGATTGCGTAACACAACTTCAAGCGTAACTTCGGAATGTATGGTGATGGAGTCGGTGTCCGTGTCCATCAAGCCGCCGGCACTGTCTTCCGGGTATGACAGGACCGCTTCCAGGCGTCCTCTGCGCTGCGTGTCCAGGGAGGTAAGAACTTCGCCGGTAACTTTGTCTGGCAGCGACTGTACAAGGTCAGCAAGGTCGTCGACGGCCATGTCCTCGGTGGCGTTCACCAGGTCTTCTAGAGGCATGTCACGAATCAGCGTGGCGCGGACTTCATCTCCGACTTCGAGCAGAACAAAACCTTCTTTGTCGGGGCTAACCAGGTCCCACAGGAGATTGCGTTCGGTATAGGGCAGGGACTCAAGCAGATCCGCTATTTCAGCCGGTCTCAGCTCATTGAGCATGCGGCGTGCATGCTGCATAGTGCCTGTCTCAAGCGCTTCGGACAGCGCCTTGAGCTGTGACTCGGTTTTTTCGGTTGGATCGTTGTCTGTCATTATTAACCAGCTTCGATGACTGTAAGCGCATTCTTGCAGCGGCCTGATTGCTGCGGAAGTCTAGCACGCTACTGCAGGTTAAATAATAAAAGCAGGGGGTTTATGTATTCAGAGTGTCAACGAGCGATTCGATCTTGTTTAAATCGTGGCAGTTCATGATTTTTCGAACCTTGGTGTGCAGTTTGCCCATGTTGCTGTTATTGATAATATGTTTGATTTCAAGAATTGCGTTGGCCTGTACGCTGAAATAATTCAGCCCCATGCCAAGCAGCAGACGGGTATATTTCGGGTCGCTTGCCATTTCACCACACATCGAGACCGGCACTTTGGCCTTTTTGCCGGCATCGATCGTAATCTTGACTAATTGCAGCACAGCGGGGTGTAGCGGGTTGTACAAATAGTTGACCTCATCATCGATGCGGTCAATAGCGAGTGTGTACTGGATCAGGTCATTGGTGCCGATAGAAAGAAAATCCATTCGTTGAGCAAATATATCAGCGGACAACGCTGCTGCCGGGACCTCAATCATGGCGCCGATCTCAATCTTGTCATTGAAGCGGACCTTGCGCTGGCGTAGCAGTTGTTTGGCATTTTCCAGCAGTGCTGATACCTGATCCAGTTCATGGATGCTGGTCATCATCGGTATCATCATCTTGACGTCGCCATAGGCGGCTACCCGCATGATGGCGCATATTTGCGGTAAAAAGTTTTCAGGTTCTTTCAGGCATCGCCTGATTGCACGTAAACCCATCGCAGGGTTGTGTGCCATCGGTCCCTGGCCCAGTGATTCCTGTATTTCCTTATCGGCACCGAGATCGAGTGTACGAATGGTTAATGGTTTTCCTTTCAGGCGGAATAGTGCGCGCTTATAGGTTTTGAACTGCGCTTCTTCATCGAGAGTCTGGTTGTCTTTCAGAAACATCATTTCTGTGCGGTATAGACCAACGCCGGTATTGTCATGCTGTTTAAGGTTGCGGATGTCTTCAGGTCGATCGATGTTGCCCTGTATGAGAATATGGACACCGTCTTTTGTTACTGCCGGCTTGTTTATGAGCCTGTTCAGTCGCTGCTTGCGAACAGTATCCTTTTGCCGCAGCTTTCTGTAATGAGTCAGTGAACGCGGATCGGGTTCACCAATAACAACACCGTAGTGTCCGTCAATAATCAACTGTTCAGTCGGGTGAATCAGCTGGCGAGCATTATGCACACCGACAATGGCCGGTATGCCGAGATTTCTCGCCAGAATAGCGGTGTGGGACAGGGGGCCACCAAATTCGGTAACAAAGGCAGCCACTTTTTGATGTTGCATCATCAAGGTGTCCGCTGGTGTAAGGTCATCTGAGATAACGATGCGTCCTTTTAGCTTTACAGGTTCCGCTTTTGATTCAGGCTTCTCTGCCAGGCAGTGCTGTATTCTTTGCACGACATGAATCACATCATCCTTGCGTGTTCTCAGATACGGGTCATCCATTTCGTCGAATACCTGCACCAGGCGGTCACACTGAACCTGGAGCGCCCATTCGGCATTGCAGGAAAACTCCCTGATTATTGCAGCCGCGCCTTCATCAAATGCCGGGTCTTCCAGCATCAGCAAGTGTGAGTCAATGAATCCCAGGATGTCTTCCGGCGTGTCTGCTGCGATCCTGCTTTTGATTTCATTTAACTGCGTGCTGGCTTCCTTGATGGCCTGATGCAGTCTCTCTATTTCTTTGGGATGGTAGCTGGCGGGGACGTTGTATTCAGTTGCTTCTGTAGAGGCGCGAACGTAGATGTAGGCATTGCCTATAGCTATGCCGTGTGAAACGCCGATGCCATTTAGAATTATGCTCAAATGTTACTTCCCATAAGTGCCAGTCAATTATTCGTCTTCATCGAAACGGTTGTTTATCAACCGCTCGAGTGCGTCCAGGCTTTTCTCGGCATCACTGCCATCAGCATGGATAGTTATGGTCGAACCTTTGCTGGCTGCCAGCATCATAACTCCCATAATACTCTTGGCGTTGACCCTTCGCGAGTCTTTTTGAATATCAATATTGCTGTCAAAACTGGTGGCGAGTTTTACAAACTTGGCCGCTGCACGGGCATGCATGCCAAGCTTGTTGATAATTTCTATGTCTCGGCTGGCTTCCATAATTAATTCGTCGTTGATGTGATGCCATGTTTGCCGCCTTCAATGGCCACGTCTTTAAGTTCAGTCAGTGGAAGCGATCTGTAGTTCATGACACGGATGAGCATGGGTAAGTTGAGTCCGCTGATGAGTGTTCTGTTTTCGCAGTCGAGAAACTCGTTGGCAATGTTGCACGGTGTGCTGCCATAACTGTCAGTAAGAATTAGCACGCCTTCATCAGTAGACAGTTTTTTCAGTGCGTTGGCAATCTGATGTTTTATGATGTCGGTATCTGCATCCATGGGGACCTCAACGCAGGCGGTATTGCTTAACTCGTCATTAAGGATTGATCTCGTAATCATCAGCATATCATTGCCAATGTTCTTGTGTGTAACCAGCAGCAGTGCGACGCTCATGTTTGCTTTTATTTATTCGAGTTCTCTGTGGCGAATGGATACTGTATCAAGCCTGTCCCTGAAATACTCGAATAATTGCTGGGCGATATACACCGACCTGTGCTGCCCGCCCGTGCAGCCTATAGATATCGTCAGGTAGTAGCGGTTTTGTTGCTCGAATTTCGGTACCCAGACCTGTAAGAAGTCTCGAATATAACCAAGCATTTGCTCCACTTCCTCACTGTTATTCAGGAAATCCATGACTTCTGCATCGAGGCCGTTTAACGGGCGCAGATGATGTTCCCAGTGTGGATTGGGCAGGCAGCGAACATCAAACATGAAGTCTGAGTCTGTCGGTGTGCCGTGTTTGAAGCCGAATGACTGGAACAGTACGGACAGGCTGTCTGTATTCTCGCGCCTTACTATCCGTTCTTTGACCAGTCCGCGCAGTTGATGAATGTTGGTGAACGTGGTGTCGATAAAAAGATCGGATCCGGCGGCGATATCACTGAGCAGGCCTCTTTCGACTTCAATGGCATCCGCCAGGGGTAGTCCTTTTCGTGTGAGCGGGTGTCGCCGGCGTGTATCACTATAGCGTTTTATCAAGGTGGCCGGTTCGGCTTGCAGATAGACCACCTCGATATTGATGTCCAGTTCACGCAGGGGTTTGATGATTTCAGAGAAGCGTTCCAGGTCATGAGATGCGCTTCGTGCATCTATGCCTACTGCGATATTGTCGTGATGTTCAATGGTTCTGTTTATTACGCGTTGAACAAATTCGGGCAGTAAACCCAGCGGCAGGTTGTCTACGCAATAATAGTCCTCGTCTTCGAGTGTGTGCAGAGCTACAGTTTTGCCGGAGCCCGAAAGTCCGCTGATGATTGTCAGGTTCATTGAAAACTATGATGATTGATTGTTAATGGCTTGTTGCTGGAGTTCTATGAATTTTTGTGTCGCATTATTACCCGATGTACCCAGGATGTGGTTTCGTACTGCAGCTTCAACCAGTACCGCGATATTTCTGCCTGGCGCTACCGGTATCAGTATCTGTGGGATGTCGATACCCAGGATTGAGCGGGTTTCTCTACCGCCCTGAAGTCGATCCAGTTGTGCGTAATCCTTTTCGCTAAGACGCTTGAGATGGATAACGAGTCGAAGGTACTTGTTTGATTTAAGCGCATTGTCGCCATACATGTCGCGTATATTCAATATGCCGAGTCCCCGTACTTCGAGGAAGTCCTTGAGAACGCCAGGGCTTCGTCCATCAAGAATGTCAGGTCCTGTGCGGGTAAACTCGGGCGCGTCGTCAGCAACCAGGCGGTGTCCCCTGGATATAAGCGCGAGTGCGAGTTCGCTTTTGCCAACACTGCTTTCGCCGGTTATGAGTACGCCTGTGCCAAGCACTTCCATGAAAACGCCATGCGTGACCTCTTTTTCGGAGAAAATGTTGTGCAGATAAAAACGCGCAATATCAATCACTTCATTGCTTTCTGTTTTACAGCTTAATAATGGTATGTGATATTTATTCGCGTGATCGATCAGCATATCGGGTACTGGCATGCCGTCAGCCATGATGATAGCTACAGGCCTGCAGGAAAAAATTTCATGCAGCATATTGCTGCGGAAGTTATCTTCAAGATTTTGCAGGTATTCGCATTCGGTTTTGCCAATGACCTGGATTAGATTTTTGTGGACTACATTAACGTGTCCAACCAGGGTTGCATGCTGGCTGGCGCTGATTTCATGGAGTGCCTGGTCCGTGTTCTCCTTCCCGGCTACCCAGTCAAATTCAATCTGGTTTGACAGGTTGACCAGGATGGATTCGGCAGACAGGACTTCGGTCATGATGCCTGGCTTGCAACGTGCCAGCCTGTAAGCCTGTCGTAGAGTTCTGTGGATGTGTTCGATGATCTGAGATTGTGGCACAGCGCTTCATCACTGAAGCTGCTGGCGAGACTGGAAAGGATCTCCAGGTGCTCATCCGTATAGTGTTCCGGTACCATCAGCGCAAATAGAAGGTCAGTGGGTTTACTGTCGGGGCTGTCGAAGTCGATGCCATGTTCAAGCTTGACGAACGCACCAATGGCCTTATCACTGCCACTGGTGCGAGCATGAGGTATCGCAACGCCATGTCCCAGACTGGTTGAGCCCAGCTTTTCCCGTTCGGTCAGGTGCTGGAAAATTTCGAGAGCGTCCGCGGTCCCGGACTGTTTCGCAAGCAGCTCAGCGAGAAGCTCAAGGACTCTTTTTTTGCTGCCGACATCGGCATTGCATACAACGGAGTCCTTGCTGATTAGCTGTACCAGGTTCATCAGATCTGAGGTATTTCGCTCGGTTTGTGATGCAGGTGGTTCTTGAGTTTTTCCTTGTGCTTCTTGACCTGGCGATCAAGCTTGTCAACAAGTGAGTCTATAGCTGCATACATTTCTGCTTCACTGGCTTCTGCAAAAATATCATTGCCGCTCATATGCACGGTGGCTTCAGCCTTGTGAACCAGCTTTTCGAGAGTCAGTATGACATGGGTATTGCTGACCTTATCAAAATGACGTTCTAACCTTCCCATTTTTTCATTGACATAGTTTCTTAAAGAATCTGTGATATCAACATGGTGACCAGTCAGATTAATTTGCATATTTCTCTCCTATTGGCCTCAAACAAGACGTTTCCTCTCGTTTGAGGGTGGAATGGACATCGCCTCCCTGTATTTTGCCACAGTTCGGCGAGCAACATTAATGCCTTCCTTGACCAGAAAGGCAGAAATCTTGTTATCGCTCATCGGTTTTCTCGGATTCTCGTTTTCAATGAGCTTTTTCACCATGGCTCGGATAGCTGTGGCGGAACATTCGCCGCCATCCGCTGTGCTGACATGGCTGGAAAAAAAGAATTTGAATTCAAATACACCGCGGGGTGTATGCATGTATTTTTGAGTGGTGACACGGGAAATGGTGGATTCGTGCATGTCGAGTTCTTCTGCAATATCACGCAACACCATGGGTTTCATGCCTTCGTCGCCATATTCGAGAAACAGGCGCTGGCGATCAACAATGGCCTTGCCGACACGCAGCAAGGTATCGCTGCGGCTTTGCAAGCTTTTCAGGAACCAGCGAGCTTCCTGCATGCTGTTTCTCAAGTAGCTGCTGTCCTTGCCTCGACCTGACTTTTTGACATATCCGGCATAAAGCGGGTTGATTCTTATTTTGGGCGCAGATTCCGGGTTCAGGGAGATGGTCCATTCGCCATTAACCTTGCGAACAAATATGTCAGGAATGATGTATTCGGCCCGATTCGGAGATATGGTGGAACCGGGTTTCGGGTTCAATGACTGAATGAATGTTATCAGCTCTTGCAGCTTTTCTTCGGACAGGCGGGTTGATTTGAGCAGGCGTGCATAATCACGGCTGCCGATTTGTTCAAGATGATCTCGTATCAGTATGCGTACATCTGCGAGTCCTTCCGTGCTCTCGTCAAATTGGCCAAGCTGCAGCAGCAGGCATTCTTTCAGGTCACGTGCGCCCACCCCAAGCGGGTCAAAGTGTTGAATCAGGTGAAGTACTGCTTCAACCTCGTCGAGCTCAATATCGAGTTCATCAACCAGTCCCGCATGGATCTCTTCCACGCTTTCCGTGAGATAACCGTCATCATTGATTGCGTCGATTATGGCGATGCCGATGGCGAAGTCGGTATCGCTGGTAGACATGTTTCTGAGCTGCCAGAGCAGATGTTCTGCGAGCGAGTCGCCCTCCATGCTCTGATTTTCAAGATAATCACTGATATTTTCACCGCCGGCCTGGATAGCATTGCTGATACCCGCGGTTGCGATATCGTAAATATCTTCCCATTCGCTGTCGACAGGCAGCTCATCGGGCAGGTCCTGGGTTTTCTCCAGGTCCAGCTGCTCATCCTGCTGATTGAGTTCAGATTCACTTTTGTTTGGCTGTTCCCGTTCGCTGGTGCTGCTGGTGCTTTCTTCCTCTATCTCCAGCATCGGATTTTCTTCCAGCGTCTGCTGGATTTCTGTCTGAAGATCCATGGTCGACAACTGCAGCAGGCGGATTGCCTGCTGCAGCTGGGGTGTCATCGTCAGATGCTGGCCGAGTTTTAGCTGAAGGGATGGTTTCATACTGAGTGACAGAGGTGGGCTTAACCGATCCCCCGGGATTTTCCTTGATGAATTTCAGGAACACCCTGTGGATTTATTATGCCCCGATCCGTTTTCGGGCTTGTCTCCTGCATCTGTGGCTGTTAAAAGCGTTCTATATACCTATTTATAGACGAAAATCGTGGCCTAGATAGACTTCACGCACTTGATCGTTTTCGAGAATCTCATCAGGCTGACCCTGAGCGATGATTTTACCATCGCTTAATATACAGGCGCGATGGCATATACCCAAGGTCTCACGTACATTATGGTCGGTTATGAGGATGCCGATATTGAGACTGATCAAGTGTTCAATGCTTTTCTGGATGTCAATTACCGAGATGGGGTCAACGCCGGCAAAAGGCTCGTCCAGCAGGATAAACGACGGCTTCGAAGCGAGCGCGCGTGCGATTTCTACGCGCCTGCGTTCACCTCCTGAGAGGCTCATGCCAATGCTTTCACGAATATGCTCGATCTGCAGTTCTTCGAGCAGCAGCTGTAGCTGCTCTTCACGGTCCTGGCGGCTGATTTTTTGCGCCTCCAGGATAGCCATAATGTTGTCTTCGACCGACAGTTTCCTGAAAACCGAGGCTTCCTGGGGCAGGTAACCGACACCGCGCTGGGCGCGTGCATGCAGGGGCAGGTGGGTGATGTCTTTGCCATCCAGAAAGATATGGCCTTCGTCAGCCCTTACCAGGCCAACCATCATGTAAAAGCAGGTGGTCTTGCCCGCACCATTTGGGCCCAGTAAGCCGACAACTTCACCGCTGCTGACGCCGAGAGTAGCATCGTTCACGACTGTACGCGATTTATAGCGCTTGACCAGGTTTTCAGCTTTCAATTCAGGCATGGTTTACTGCTTTTTGATACTTTCTGGCGTGATAGTGATATTGACGCGCTTGTTCGCGTTGTCATCACCGGCAATAACGACCTGATTGATGGTGTCGTAAATGATCTGGTCGCTCTCCATGACGGAACCTTCCTGCTCCAGGCGCGCCTTATTACTCAGGATAAGCCTGCTTTTGTCGGCCTGATATTCCATTTGCATGCTTTGAGCGTTGATGTATTTACTATCTTCCGATAACTGGCGGTAGGTTGCTGGTGAGCCGGTCACTGTTATTTTTTTAAGTATCTTGTCCTTTTGTATGGCGATTACCTTGTCACCCTTCAGCTCGATATCGTTTTGAGTTACGCGAACATTGCCTTTGTATTGACTTATGCCGCTCTGAATCTCGTATTTCATGTAATCGGCGTAAATATTTATCGGCGCGTTTGAAGAGGGTGCCGGGTTTTGCTCGGCGCTGGCTGTGATTGCAGCAGCGCAAAGCGAAAACATCAGGATTGTGGTCTTAATTTTTAACATAGATACCATTGACGCCAGCGAGTAATTCCAGATTTCCGGTTTTATTATTGAAAACCATCCCATTAGACTTCAAGGACAGTAAGCCCTGGGTGATATCGACCCGCTTGTCAGTGTGAGCGATTTGCGTTTTTGTATTAAAACGCATTTTGCTGGTTTTTAGCAGTAACGGGCTGTCAGAATTGGTTTGCTGCATGATAACGTCTTCATTGAGTGTAACCCAGATATTGTTATCGTCGATTTTGCCACGCCGGGCGCTGATTACCCATGCGCTGTCGTCCTTGTCGATGTTAAATACAGGTTGAGTAATTTCAGCTTCACCGCTGTCATTGAAATGTTCCATCAGATCCGCTGTCAGTGTGTAATAGGGCTGGCCGTCTTTATCCATCGACAGCATGGTGAAATCCCTGGCATAGGCATCGACAAAATGTGGATCTTTTACAACGGCTGGAGCTTCATCGTCTTCTTCCAATACGCTCCATATGCCGATCAGGGCAATTATTATTAAAGTTAAAAAGGTGAATTGCGTTTTCACTTCGGAACGTACAAATATGATTCCAGAGTCTGTGTTAACAGACCACGGGCCTCTAGGATTAGTTCACATACATCGCGCACAGCTCCCTGGCCACCGTTGTTTTGTGTGATCCAGTGAGCATGCTTTTTTACATAAGGGTGCGCGTCCTGGACTGCTATGGCAAAGCCGACACGCGTCATTATAGGCAGATCGACAACGTCATCACCAACATAGGCCACCTGGTCTGTTTCAAGCCCGATATCGCCCATTAATGCCTCGTATGCCGGAATCTTGTCCCGGTAGCCCTGGTAGACACGGGTAACGCCCAGGTCTTTCATGCGGTGTTCAACCACATTTGATTTCCGCCCGGTGATGATGGCTGCGGTGATTCCGCCTTCCTGCAGCATGCGCATACCATGGCCGTCGAGCGAATTAAAAGCCTTGTACTCCTGGCCGTCGTCGCCCATAAACAGGCTGCCGTCTGTCATTACGCCATCGACATCGAATATGACGAGTTGTATTTTTTTTGCTTTATCTAGTATGTCCTGCATTTTAATACCGGTGAATAGTTAACAGTGAACAGTTAACAGCGAAAAGATAAGTGATTGGCTAGATTGATTTGTGCTGTTCACTTTTATCTGTTCACTGTTAACTGGATATTACATTACGCCTGCACGAAGCAGGTCATGCATATTCAGGGCGCCAACCAGGCGGTTGTCCGCATCCGTGACCAGTGCGCCATTGATTTTATGGTCTTCCATCAGCTTCAGTACTTCGGCGGCAAGGTCATGTGTATCAACGGTTTTGCAGTTTCTGGTCATGACCTGTTCTATCCGTGTCTGTTGCAGGTCGATGTTACTGTCCAGGGTCCTGCGCAGGTCGCCATCAGTGTATATGCCAAGCACTTTGTCGTCATTATCAATAATCGCGGTCATGCCCATGCCTTTGCTGCTCATCTCCAGCAGTGCTTCCGAGATGGATGCTTCAGGTGCAATACGTGGCGTATCTTTGCCAGTATGCATGATGTCTGAGACATGCAGCAACAGGCGACGGCCCAGACTGCCGCCCGGGTGCGAGAGTGCAAAATCTTCTTCAGTAAAACCACGGGCTTCCAGCAGCGCCACTGCCAGTGCATCGCCCATGACCAGGGCCACCGTTGTGCTGGATGTTGGTGCAAGACCAAGCGGGCAGGCTTCTTTTTCGACACTGACATTGAGGTTGATCGTGGCCTCGGCCGCCAGTGGCGAGTCGGGACCACCGGTCATGCTGATCAGTGGCACGCCCAGACGTTTGATGATGGGTACGATTGTGAGAATTTCCGCGGTATTGCCCGAGTTTGACAATGCGATAACGACATCCTTTGCCGTGATCATACCCAGGTCGCCATGGCTGGCTTCGCCCGGGTGGACAAAAAATGCCGGGCTCCCTGTGCTGGCCAGGGTTGCTGCAATCTTGCCGCCGATATGCCCTGACTTGCCCATGCCGGTGACAACTATTCTGCCTTCGCAGTCGAGCATCAGTTCGCAGGCACGGGCAAAGTTGTCATCAATCCGGCTCTTCAGGGTGTTGACCGCTTCAAGTTCGGTTTCGATGACAGCAAGCCCCAGCTTTTTAAAATCCGTTTGCGTCATGTGGATTTGACTCAGTGTTATTTAAAATGGCCGACGTCGATGGGTATTCGCATAGTGTTAACAGGCCCTAAGCTCAGTGAAATAAAGTAAAACCTGGTAGCCAATAAAGCAGGTGAACAGTATCGCACCTTCGATGCGGTTGATACGGCCATAGCCTTTAAATCCATAAGCCATTATCACCAGTGCTATCGTCAATATGAAAACAACCGGAACATCACGATCAAGAACACCGGCATCCAGTGTTGACGGATATATTAGACCGGGAATGCCCATGACGGCCAGTGTGTTGAACATGTTGGAACCGACGACATTGCCAATCGCGATATCATGCTCGTTTTTCAACGCACCCGCGATTGAGGCTGCGAGCTCGGGAAGACTTGTGCCGATTGCGATTATTGTCAGGCCGATGAGCAGGTCGCTGACGCCAAAATCAGTCGCAATCTGGACAGCGCCCCAGACCAGAAGCTTTGAGCTGATAACCAGGAGAACAAGGCCAATTACAAGCCAGACCAGGGCCAGGCGGGTCGACATCGGTTTGGGCAGTTCCTGTTCGAACTCGCCATACATAGGGTCTTCGGACTTATTGATCAATGCCTGTCGAGTCACCCACCACATCAGCAGCAGTACGCTGGTTGTCAGGATCAGGCCGTCGGTGCGCCCGAGGTGGTTGTCCTGGATCACCAGCAGCATCAGCAGCATGGCGCCCAGCAGCAAGGGCAGTTCTTTTTTGAGAATGCGTGAATGTACTTGCAATGGCACAATCAGCGCGGATACGCCCAGCACCAGTGTGATATTGGCGATATTGGAGCCTATAGCATTGCCCACGGCCAGACCCGGACTGGCGTCTGCTGAAGCAATTGCGGCAACCAGCATCTCTGGTGCTGAAGTGCCAAAACCGACAATGGTGAGGCCGATAATCAATGGGGAGACTCTGAAGTTGCGAGCAGTAGCAGCAGCTCCAATGATGAACCTGTCGGCGCTCCATATAAGAAGCAGAAATCCGGCAATGATGGCGGCAATGTTGTACAGCATATTTATCGATTTTTTAGCGAGTGGTGAAGGTTACGCTAATACGCGAAGGAATCAAATCATAGAATATGGGTGATTGCAGCACGTAACTAATGCATAAGAAGGTACAAGCGCTTACAATACCCGCCCAGAGAATAAAAATAATACCCGATAGTCACCCGTTACCCAAGGGACATGATTTGAGCGACACTTTAATAAAGATCCGCGGTTTGAAATTCAGCCGTGGTGAGCGCATGATAATTGATGGTATCGACATGGATATCCCGCGCAAAGGCATTACTGCAATCATGGGGCCCAGTGGTACCGGTAAGACAACCTTGCTGAAGCTAATCGGTGGACAGTTGCATCCCGATGCGGGCAGCATAGAAGTCGATGGCCAGAATGTGCATAAACTCAAGACCTCACAGCTTTATGCTTTGAGAAAGCGCATGGGTATGCTGTTCCAGTCGGGAGCCTTGCTGACGGATCTCAGCGTGTTTGAGAATGTGGCCTATCCATTACGCGAACATACCCGCCTGAGCGAAGGCCTGATACGCCAGCTTGTGCTGCTGAAGCTGAATGCAGTGGGTCTGCGTGGTGCGGCTCAGTTAATGCCATCCGAGCTGTCTGGCGGCATGGCGCGTCGTGTCGCAATGGCGCGTGCAATTTCACTGGATCCGATGATGATCATGTACGATGAGCCCTTCACCGGGCAGGATCCGATTTCAAAAGGTGTTCTCGTCAAGCTGATCCGTGAGTTGAATAACGTGCTTGATATCTGCAGTATCGTGGTGTCTCACGATGTCCAGGAAACCCTGTCGATAGCAGATTATGTCTATGTGATATCTGACGGTGAGATTGTCGGTCATGGGCGTCCGGAAGACTGCAAAGTAAGCGATTCAGAATGGATCAGGCAGTTCATAGACGGTCTCGCTGATGGTCCGGTGCCGTTTCATTATCCGGCTGAGTCAGTGCTGGATGATCTGATCACTGGAAATACGAAGTCATGATGCTGCTGTTCGATAAGTTACAGTCGCTGGGCCATAGCTCACTGACATCGCTGCAGCGTCTTGGCCGCGGTCATGTATTTCTGATGCAGGTGCTGCCCGCGATGGAAGGCATGCTGTTCAGGCCGGGCCTGTTGATACGGCAAATGTATTCAGTGGGTGTGCTGACGCTGCTGATTATCGTCGTCGCCGGACTGTTTGTCGGCATGGTGATGGCCTTGCAATCCTATTATGCACTGGTCGATTTCGGCGCCGAGGACTCGGTCAGCGTGATGGTCGTGTTGTCGTTATTGCGCGAACTTGGACCCGTAGTTACCGCACTATTATTTGCCGGCAGAGCCGGTTCGGCATTGACCGCTGAGATCGGCCTGATGAAAGCAACCGAACAGCTTTCAGGTATGGAAATGATGGCGGTCAACCCTATAGAGCGCGTGATCGCGCCGAGATTTCTCGCAGGCTTTCTGTCGATGCCCCTGCTTGCGGCCATATTCAGCGCCGTCGGTGTGATGGGCGGCTATCTGGTTGCGGTTGAATTGCTCGGGCTGGATGCCGGCGCCTTCTGGTCACAGGCTGTCTCCAATGTCGATCTTTACCATGATCTGGGAAATGGCATGATCAAGAGCGCTGTGTTCGGTTTTGTTGTTGTCTGGATCGCGGTATTTGAAGGCTATGACTGTGTTCCAACATCCGATGGTCTTGGCAAAGCTACCACCAGGACCGTGGTGCACAGTTCGCTCGCAGTGCTGGGACTGGATTTTGTATTAACTGCACTGATGTTCAGTGAATAAACAAATGAAACTCTGATTAATTCAGAGTTTCCGCAACATATGGATGTGTTGCCATTTTCTGTGGCTGATAAGCCATTGAAAATGAAGAACAAGATAAAATCGCATTTTATCTTGTTCGTGTTCTGATAATTCATGGATGAATTATTCAGAACTTCCCAAACATTAAGCTAACCTGATATGTAAACAGGGGGACGAATGAGTACGCGTACGATAGAAATTATGGTTGGACTGTTTGTTGCAGCGGGCATTGCGGCCTTATTTATGCTGGCAATGAAAGTAAGCAATCTTGCCACTTATGGCGGAGATGAAGGCTATATTATTTCTGCCAGCTTCGACAATATCGGTGGCCTGAAAGTCCGCTCCCTGGTGTCTGCCAGTGGTGTCAGGGTCGGCCAGGTCACTGGAATCGAATATGATTCTGATGGATATGAAGCGCGTGTAACCATGTCGATTGATCCGCAGTATGATAAATTTCCCACCGATACGGCTGCCAGTATTATGACATCCGGCCTGCTGGGAGAGCAGTACGTAGGATTGCAGCCTGGCGCCGAAGAAGAATATCTCAAAGCGGGCAGTGAAGTTGAGCTCACGCAATCAGCACTGGTTCTGGAACAAATCATCGGTCAATTCCTCTATAACATGGCAGAAGAAAAATAATTTTGACATCGATGGTGGTAGCAATATGACATCAGGAACAACGTTTATAACACGAAAAGCAGTCACACTTACCGGCATGTTCGTTGTGCTGCAGCTTTATTTTAGCAGCCTGCTGGCAGCGGCAGATATTGTCGCTCCCGACGTCATGCTCAAGCAGACATCCGATGAAGTTATTGCGGTGATCAAGCAAAAGCGTGAACAGTTAGAACAGGACCCGTCCATTGTCTATGATCTGGTGCATGAATACATACTGCCCCATCTGGATGAGGTCACAATCGCCAAACTTGCGCTGGGTAAAAACTGGCGTGAAGCAAGCCGTGAGCAGAAAATCGAGTTTATCAACGAGTTTCGTAATCTGCTGGTCCGTACCTATGGGAAATCCCTGAGCGAGTTCAGTGACCAGGAAATCAATTATTTCCCGGTGAAGCTGGAACAAGGTGAAGACAAGGTGGTGGTGAAATCCGAGGTACTTCAGCCTGGTGGCCCATCAATACCGGTTTCATACCGTATGCGAATAAAAGATGATGCCTGGAAAGTCTATGACTTGAGTATCGATGGCGTCAGCCTGGTGACAAGTTATCGCGGGACGTTTGATCAGGAAGTTCGCAAGGGTGGGATTGAAGGCCTGTTGAAGTACCTGAAGGACAAGAATACGAAGAAGGTTGACTCTTGAAAAAAAAGCCTGATTTCCCCGCAGCAACAATACGTGAAGCAAGCGCCAGTCAAAATAACAAAGGGTGCTTTGTTGTCAGTGGTGCACTTGGATTTGATAATGCACCTGATTTGATGAAGCAGGCGTGGCGTCTGTTTGCGCCATTTGATTCCATCGTGGTCGATTTTTCCGGCGTGGACAACTGTAACAGCGCCGGTCTTGCGATTGTGCTTGAGATAGCGAAATACATGCAGCAACAAAATAAAACAGTCTGTTTCCAGTCCCTGCCTGAACAGATTTACACTTTCGCCAGAGCCTACAGTATAGAAAAAGAGTTTTCTCAGTCGGGTTTGTTATGTTGAACAAATTAATTATCCAGGGCGGAACCAGGCTGGATGGTACAATTCGAATATCCGGCGCCAAGAATGCAGTTTTGCCCATTCTGGCAGGTACATTGCTTGCTGATGGTCCGGCTGTTATCGAGAATGTCCCGCATCTGCATGATGTGACCACAACTGTTGAATTGCTCGGCTGCATGGGTGTGCAGGTTGTTATCGATGAAAAACTGAGTATCGAAGTTGACTGCTCGACTATCGAAAATCAGGTTGCGCCATACCACCTGGTGAAGACCATGCGTTCTTCCATACTCGTACTCGGGCCGTTGCTGGCACGCTATGGGCAGGCCGAAGTTTCACTGCCTGGCGGCTGTGCAATCGGTTCACGCCCGGTCAATCTGCACATTAAAGGTCTGCAGGACATGGGCGCAGATGTTGAAGTGCAGAACGGTTATATTCATGCCAGGGCCGCGCGTCTCAAGGGTGCGCGCCTGGTGATGGATATCGTTACTGTTACCGGGACCGAGAACCTGATGATGGCGGCAACGCTGGCGGATGGTGTAACCATTATCGAAAATGCCGCGCGCGAACCCGAGGTTGTTGACCTGGCGAATTTCCTCAATGCCATGGGTGCGAAAATCAGCGGTGCTGGCACAGATACGATCAGCATTGAAGGAGTCGAAAAATTAACCGGCACCCGTTATCGTGTTTTACCTGACCGGATTGAAACCGGAACCTACCTGGTGGCCGCGGCTATTTCAGGCGGAAAAATAAAAGTCAAAGACACCGATCCAAAACTGCTCGACGCCGTGATTGATAAATTACGCGAAGCCGGTGCAGATATCACCTGTGGCGATGACTGGATCGAACTGGATATGCATGGCAAGCGACCGAAAGCGGTTAGTATACGCACGGCACCTTTTCCGGCTTTTCCAACCGATATGCAAGCCCAGTTTGCAGCACTGAACACGATTGCCGAAGGCACTTCAACCATCGTTGAAACCGTGTTTGAAAACCGTTTCATGCACGTGCAGGAATTACAGCGTATGGGTGCGGATATCGAGGTTGAAGGCAATACAGCGATCGTGCGTGGCGTAAAAAAACTCACAGCGGCACCGGTCATGGCGACAGATCTACGCGCCTCGGCCAGCCTGATCATGGCCGGCCTGATTGCCGAAGGTGAGACCGAGGTGCAGCGCATTTACCATATCGATCGCGGCTATGAAATTATTGAAGAGAAGCTTTCTCAGCTGGGAGCCAATATCAGGCGGATACCTGCCTGATTTAGTAACGAGGGACGAGGTACGAGTGACAAGGTAAGGTTGTTGTTCCCGGATTCTTCTTGTGACTAATCTGATTAGAAAATTACCATGATTAAAATTGCATTATCAAAAGGTCGCATCTTCAAGGAAACATTACCCTTGCTGGCGGCTGCGGACATCGTGCCTGCCGAGGATCCCGAGACCAGTCGCAAACTGATACTCGATACCAATCACCACGATGTAAAACTTGTGATTATTCGCGCCACTGATGTGCCGACTTATGTACAGTTCGGTGCCGCTGATCTTGGCGTTGCAGGTAAAGATGTTCTGATGGAGCATGGTGGTGAAGGTATTTACGAGCCGGTGGACCTGGGTATCGCAAAGTGTCGTTTGATGACCGCAGGTCTGGTCAATGCAAAACCTGTCAACGGTCGTAAGCGCATTGCTACCAAGTTCGTTAATGTTACCAGAAAATATTTTGAATCCAGGGGTGAGCAGGTTGAAGTGATCAAACTTTATGGATCAATGGAACTTGGCCCCATTGTCGGGCTGGCCGATCTCATCGTCGATGTTGTTGACACCGGTAATACACTGAAGGCAAACGGCCTTGAGCCCATCGATCACATTGCTGACATCAGTTCGCGCCTGATTGTTAACAAGGCCGCAATGAAGATGAAACATGAACGCATTCAATCGCTGATTGACAAGGTGCGGGAAGCTGTATCATGACCATGCTTACGCAATTAAAAACAAGCGATGCTGATTTCCTGTCTCAACTGGACCGGTTGCTTGCATGGGAGCAGTCGACTGACAGTGAAGTCGTTACCACGGTTAGCGCTATTCTTGAAGATGTGCGTCAACGTGGTGATGCCGCACTGCTTGAATATACTGCTAAATTTGACCGTGTTGAAGCGGTTTCTGCAGCCGAGCTGGAGCTTACCTCCGATGAGCTAGAGGCTGCGCTGGGTGCAATCGATGATAGCCACAGGCAGGCGCTGGAAGTCGCGGCAGAGAGGGTTCGTGCTTACGCAGAGCACCAGAAAATGGAGTCCTGGTCATATACCGAAGCTGACGGTACCGTGCTGGGGCAGAAAGTCACGCCAATGGATCGGGCCGGGCTGTATGTCCCTGGTGGCAAGGCGGCCTATCCTTCATCAGTGCTGATGAACGCCATTCCGGCAAAGGTCGCTGGCGTGCCGGAACTTATCATGGTCGTACCGACACCGGGTGGTGATCGCAATGACCTGGTGCTGGCTGCAGCAGCAATCTCGGGTGTTGATCGCGTGTTTACCATTGGTGGCGCGCAGGCCGTAGCAGCGCTGGCTTATGGTACCGGTACGATACCCCGGGTCGACAAGATTACCGGTCCGGGTAATGCCTACGTGGCGACCGCGAAGCGCATGGTGTATGGCGTTGTTGGCATAGATATGATCGCGGGGCCATCAGAGATCCTGGTGGTGTGCGATGGTAAAACAGACCCTGACTGGATTGCGATGGATCTGTTTTCACAGGCGGAACACGATGAAGATGCGCAATCGATACTGGTGAGCCCGGACAGTGATTTTATCGAGGGGGTCAAGACCAGTATTGAAAAACTGCTCGCAGACATGCCGCGTGCGGACATTATCAAAACATCGCTGGCAAACCGTGCTGCCCTGATCGAAGCCAGGGACATGGATGATGCGATCGAAGTCGCTAATCGTGTTGCCCCCGAACATCTCGAGCTCTCTATGGATGATGCTGAGCAGTGGGCGCAGAAAATTCGCCATGCCGGTGCGATTTTCATGGGCCGCTACACCGCGGAAGCACTGGGCGACTACTGCGCAGGACCCAATCACGTGCTGCCGACATCGGGCACCGCCAGGTTCTCTTCACCTCTGGGTGTGTATGATTTTCAAAAGCGATCCAGTCTGATCGGCTGTTCAGCACAGGGTGCATCCGACCTCGGAAAAGTCGCATCCAC
>CALLCZ010000071.1 GCA_937998645.1 uncultured Gammaproteobacteria bacterium | reverse complement strand
TGCGTTCATTAGCGGACTCATGTGCGAATTTGTAAAGACCTCACTCTCTATTGTCATAGATCAAGTCTTCGGCTTGCCCATTCGGGTGAATTAAGGGAAAATACGCGCCTTTCGCCGCGTCGGGCACAGTATAAATCGCGCTGTTGGGGGTGTCTGACTTGTTGATTTTATTAAGAATAGTCTAAAAATTCCAGGTCCTGAGCAGGCTGTTTTCAGCATGCTTGGGTTACTTTACAGTTTCAAAACTTTTATTGGAGAGCATTATGCCTTCACGCAGAGAGCTGGCTAACGCCATTCGTGCTTTAAGTATGGACGCCGTCCAGAAAGCCAATTCCGGTCACCCGGGTGCCCCTATGGGTATGGCTGATATTGCAGAAGTCCTTTACAACGACTTCATGAAACACAATCCCACAAATCCAAAATGGGTTGATCGTGACCGCTTCGTCATGTCCAACGGCCATGGCTCCATGTTGCCGTATTCGCTGTTGCACCTGACCGGTTATGACCTGCCGATGGATGAAATCAAGAACTTCCGTCAGCTGCATTCAAAAACGCCGGGGCACCCTGAATACGGTTATGCACCGGGTATTGAGACAACTACCGGTCCGTTGGGACAGGGCATTACCAATGCAGTAGGTATGGCGATTGCTGAAAAAGCACTGGCTGCCCGCTTCAACAAGGATGGCCACAATATTGTCGACCACAACACCTATGTTTTCCTTGGCGATGGCTGCCTGATGGAAGGTATTTCCCACGAATCATGCTCACTTGCCGGCACGCTGGGTCTTGGCAAGTTGATTGCGATGTACGATGACAACAACATCTCCATCGATGGTGAAGTCGAAGGCTGGTTCACCGATGATACGCCGGGCCGTTTTGCGGCTTATGGCTGGCACGTGATTCCCAATGTTGACGGCCACAATGCGGATGCCGTCAAGGCGGCGATTGAACAGGCGCGTTCGGTCACTGACAAGCCTTCGATTATCTGCTGCAAGACAACCATCGGATTTGGTTCGCCTAACAAGGGCGGCAAAGAAGAGTGTCACGGCGCCCCGCTGGGTAATGATGAAATCGAACTGACCCGCAAGGAGCTTGGCTGGTCACACGGTTCTTTTGAAATTCCCGATGACATTTATGCCGGCTGGAATGCCAAAGACAAGGGCGCTGCAGCAGAAGCCGCATGGAATGAAACATTCGCTGCTTACAAGGCAGCAAACCCGGAACTGGCTGCTGAATTCGAACGCCGCATGGCGGGCGAACTGGCTGCTGACTGGGAAAGCCAGGCCGATGCATTCATCAAATCTGTAGCCGAAAAGGGCGACACCATCGCAAGCCGCAAGGCATCGCAGAACTCTATCGAAGGCCTTTCTTCCTTCACGGATTTCATGGGTGGATCTGCCGACCTCGCAGGTTCAAACCTGACCATCGTTTCCAACTCGGTACCGATGCGCGCCCACACGGCTGATGCCAACTACCTGAATTACGGTGTCCGCGAGTTCGGTATGGCCGCGATCATTAACGGCATTTCACTGCATGGCGGTTTTGTGCCTTATGGCGCAACCTTCCTGATGTTCTCCGAGTATGCGCGTAACGCATTGCGCATGGCTGCACTGATGAGTATTCAGCACATCGAAGTGTTCACACATGACTCGATTGGTCTGGGTGAAGACGGCCCGACCCACCAGCCGGTAGAGCAGACGGCAACACTGCGCATGATTCCTCGCATGTCGGTATGGCGTCCCTGTGATGCTGTCGAAACAGCAGTTGCCTGGAAGGCGGCGGTACAGAAAAAGAACGGCCCGACTTCGTTGATCCTGTCACGTCAGAACCTCGAGCATCAGGACCGCAGCGATGAGCAGATTGCGAATATCGCCAAAGGCGGATATGTACTGAAAGACAGCGATGGCGCACCTGAAGTGATCGTTATTGCTACCGGTTCTGAAGTTGGGCTTGCTGTGGCAGCAGCAGAAGCTTCTGGCAAGAACGTTCGCGTTGTTTCCATGCCTGCTACTGACGTTTTTGATTCACAGGATGAGGCGTACAGGGAATCTGTATTGCCATCGTCATGCACCGCGCGCGTTGCGGTTGAAGCGGGCGTGAGGGATTTCTGGCGCAAGTACGTTGGTCTGAATGGTGCAGTTGTCGGCATTGATACCTTTGGTGAATCAGCACCGGCTGGCGATCTGTTCAAGCACTTCGGTTTCACTGTTGAAAACGTTGCCAGCGCAATAAACGGCGTGGCTTAAAGTATTTTTGTCTGCCCCGTGAACGGGGCGGACAGTGATCTTTTTTTACTTAAAATCTAGGAGAAAACTATGACTCTAAAAGTCGGTATTAATGGCTTTGGCCGCATTGGCCGTATGGCATTCCGTGCTATTGCAAAAGACTTTTCTGATATCCAGGTTGTTGGTATTAACGACCTGCTGGACGCAGACTACCTGGCATACATGCTGAAGTACGATTCAGTACACGGTAACTTCGATGGTGATATCGCAGTTGAAGGTAACAACCTGGTTGTTAACGGCAACAAGATCCGCCTGACTGCTGAGCGTGATCCAGCCAATCTGGCATGGGGCGACATCGGTGCCGACCTGGTTATCGAGTGCACCGGCTTCTTCCTCACCGAAGAAACCTGCCAGAAACACATCGATGCAGGCGCCAAGAAGGTTGTACAGAGTGCACCTTCAAAAGACGGTACGCCAATGTTTGTGTATGGTGTTAACCACACTGATTACGCTGGTCAGGCTATCGTTTCTGCTGCTTCATGCACCACAAACTGCCTGGCACCCGTTGCCAAGGTACTGAACGACAAGTGGGGCATCAAGCGTGGTCTGATGACGACTGTTCATGCTGCAACAGCAACCCAGAAAACTGTTGACGGTCCTTCTATGAAAGACTGGCGCGGTGGCCGTGGTATCCTGGAAAACATCATTCCTTCATCAACCGGTGCTGCAAAAGCTGTTGGCGTTGTACTGCCAGAGCTGAACGGCAAGCTGACGGGTATGGCTTTCCGCGTACCGACTTCTGATGTTTCGGTTGTTGACCTGACTGTTGAGCTGGAAAAAGATGCTTCATACGATGACATCTGTGCTGCCATGAAGGCTGCTTCCGAGTCTGGTGACATGAGCAAGACCCTGGGCTACACCGACGAGAAGGTTGTTTCAACCGACTTCCGCGGTTGCGGCTTCTCTTCAATATTCGATGCTGAAGCGGGTATTGCGCTGGATGGCACTTTCGTCAAGCTCGTATCATGGTACGACAACGAGTATGGCTATACCTGCAACATGCTGCGCTTCGTAGAACACGTAGCAGCAAACTAATCTAAGCGGATCTTTTGCCCGGGAGCGGCGTTGCGGAAATGACTTGAGTGCTCACGTACTGCGTGTACGCTCCGCGCTCAAGTCACTTCCGCGCCTTGCTCGCGAGCAAAATCTCTCGCTTAGCGCAGAGTTGATAAAAGCTATAAGCCAGCCCGATTTTCATAAATCGGGCTGGTGTATTTAAAAAGCAGCGACGAGTGCTGTTTGTTAAGTAGAAAAACTTAACAAACATTATTCATAAAATATTATTCAGGAGTTTCATAATGTCTTTCATAAAACTCACAGACCTTGACCTGGCAGGCAAGCGCGTGCTGATTCGTGCTGATCTCAATGTGCCGGTTAAAGACGGCAAGGTAACCTCTGATGCGCGTATTACGGCTTCTATGCCAACCATCGAACATTGCATGAAGGCCGGCGCAAAAGTCATGGTGATGTCTCACCGCGGCCGTCCGGAAGAAGGCAAGGTGGATGAAGAAAACTCCATGCAGCCAATCGCTGATGACATGAGCGCGAAACTGGGTAAAGAGGTGCGCCTGGTAAAAGATTATCTCGATAATGCGCCTGAAGTCGCGGATGGTGAAGTGGTGCTGTTTGAAAACGTGCGCTTCAATGCGGGTGAAAAGAAAGACGATGAAGCCTTATCAAAGAAATATGCCGCATTGTGTGACGTGTTTGTGATGGATGCATTCGGTACGGCACACCGTGCACAGGCCTCTACACATGGCGTGGGTGTACACGCACCCGTTGCCTGCGCCGGCCTGCTGCTGTCTGATGAGCTTGATAGCCTGGCCAAGGCATTGGCGGAACCGGCTCGCCCGATGGTTGCGATTGTCGGTGGCTCCAAGGTTTCAACCAAGCTGACCGTGCTGGAAGCGCTTTCAGAGAAAGTGGACCAGCTGGTTGTTGGCGGTGGTATAGCCAATACCTTCCTCAAGGCCATGGGCCACAATGTCGGCAAGTCACTGTGTGAAGCTGACCTTGTGGATACGGCGAAAATGCTGATCGAAAAAATGAAAGCACGAGGTGCCAACATTCCGATTGCGACTGACGTGGTATGTGGCAAGGAATTCAGTGAAACCGCCGAAGCGACGCTGAAGTCAGCCGATGCGGTTGAAGACGACGACATGATTTTTGATATCGGCCCGGATTCAGCCAAAGAGCTGGCTGACATTATCAGCAAGGCAGGCACCATTGTATGGAATGGTCCGGTCGGTGTATTCGAATTCGACCAGTTCGGCGAAGGCACCAAGACGGTTTCAATGGCCATTGCCGACTCTGCAGGCTTCAGCCTGGCAGGCGGTGGTGACACCATCGCAGCGATCCAGAAATACGATATCTACGACAAGGTTTCATACATTTCGACCGCAGGCGGCGCTTTCCTCGAATACCTGGAAGGCAAAACCCTGCCCGCGGTCGCGATGCTGGAAGCGCAGGCGAAGAAATAGTGGCAAGGGACGAGTGGCTAGTGGCAAGGTAAACATGGTGATGCAGATTGGTATCCCGGTAACTGTTTTCCTTCCCACTTTTCCCTCGCCACTCGATACTGACTAATGCGTAGAACCAAGATAGTTGCGACGCTGGGGCCTGGCTCCAGTTCATCTGAAGTGATCGAGAACATGATCAGGGCGGGTGTTGATGTATTTCGTCTCAATTTTTCGCACGGGACGCATGAAGAGCAGCGTCATCGTAATGAATTGATTCGCGCATGCAGCGAAAAAGCAGGCCGTATTGTAGGTGTACTGGCAGATTTGCAGGGGCCAAAAATTCGTACCGGCAGATTTGTAGACGGTCGCGTGCAGTTAATTAGGGGCGAGCATTTCATACTGGATGCCGACCTTGGTGATGACGAAGGTACCAATGAACGTGTTGGCATTACCTATAAAGATCTGCCCGGGGATGTAAAGCCCGGCAACCTGCTGTTGCTGGATGATGGCCGGGTCGAGCTTGAAGTTGTTGAAGTCAAGGGTAATGAGATCCACTGCACCGTTGGATATACCTGCGAGCTGTCTGACAATAAGGGGATTAACCTCAAGGGTGGAGGGCTGTCTGCACCGGCACTGACGGAAAAGGACAAGGAAGACATCAAGGCTGCGGCCGAGCTGGATGTTGATTATGTGGCGCTGTCATTCGCACGCTCGGCAGATGATGTGAATCTCTGCCGCGATTATGTGCGTAAAGCCGGCTGTGAGGCGGGTATCGTCACCAAGGTCGAGCGTGCCGATGCTATCGATAATATCGATGAAATCATCAAGGCATCCGATGTCATCATGGTGGCTCGAGGTGATCTCGGTGTGGAGCTGGGCGACGCTGAATTACCCGCGATACAGAAAAGCATGATCAAGAAATCGCGGAGTCTGAACAAGGTGGTAATCACCGCAACGCAGATGATGGAATCGATGATCGACAACCCGATTCCGACGCGTGCCGAGGTATTCGATGTTGCCAACGCGGTTCTGGATGGTACCGATGCGGTCATGTTGTCAGGTGAAACCGCCGTCGGGCGCTACCCGGTCAAGGTGGTGGAGGCGATGAGCCGGATTTGCGAACATGCCGAGCTGCAGCGTGAAGCAATGGAATCTGATCACCGTCTTAACCTTACCTTTGGCAAGGTTGATGAAGCCATCGCGATGGCTACAATGTACACCGCGAATCATCTCGATGTGGCTGCGATTGCATCATTAACAGAGTCAGGTAACACGGTGTTATGGATGTCGCGTATCAGTTCAGGTATACCGATATATGCACTGACCCGGCATCGCAAGACGCAGCGAAAGGTAGCGCTGTACAGGGGCGTTTATCCGGTGAATGTCGAAAAAGATAAAATCGGGCCGGTTCATGTCGCGCAATGTGTTGCTGATATTTTACTGGACAGGAATATTGTAGAAAAAGGGCAACGAATCATAATGACACGTGGAAACCTTATCGACGAAAGGGGTGCGGGGACAAACTCGATGAAGATTGTCGACATCCCCGGCTAGAAGAATTTTTAAATAGAATTTAAATCAAAAGTAAAACTATCAAGTTTTCAGGAGAACGAAAATGGCTTTAATTTCATTGAGACAGTTGCTGGATCACGCCGCTGAGAATGATTACGGTATGCCGGCATTCAACGTAAACAATATGGAGCAGGTGCATTCCATCATGCAGGCTGCTGATGAAACCAACAGCCCGGTGATCATGCAGGGTTCAGCAGGCGCGCGCTCCTATGCGGGCGAACCATTCCTGCGCCACCTGATCAGTGCTGCTGTTGAAATGTATCCGCACATTCCGATTGTAATGCACCAGGACCACGGTTCCGAGCCTGCAGTTTGCCTGCGTTCGATCCAGTCCGGCTTCAGCTCGGTGATGATGGATGGCTCGCTGATGGCGGATATGAAGACACCTTCGAGCTATGAATACAACGTAGAAGTTACCCGTGAAGTTGTGAAGATGGCTCACGCCGGTGGCGTTTCAGTCGAGGGCGAGCTTGGCTGCCTGGGTTCACTGGAAACCGGTGAAATGGGTGAAGAAGACGGCCACGGTGCCGAAGGCAAGCTGGACATGGATATGCTGCTAACCAGCGTTGAAGAAGCGGCTGACTTTGTTGAGAAGACCAATGTTGATGCGCTGGCTATCGCTATCGGTACCTCGCACGGTGCCTACAAGTTCACCAAGGAGCCTACCGGCGAGATCCTGCGCATCGACCGCATCCGTGAAATCCACGCGCGTATCCCTAACACCCACCTGGTTATGCACGGTTCTTCATCTGTGCCTCAGGACTGGCTGGAAATCATCAACAACTACGGTGGTGACATGGGCCAGACTTATGGCGTACCTGTTGAAGAAATCCAGGAAGGCATCAAGAACGGTGTTGCCAAGGTTAACATCGATACCGACCTGCGTATGGCATCAACCGGTTCGATCCGCAAGCACCTTGCTGACAACCCTTCAAACTTCGACCCGCGCAAGTTCCTCAAGGAATCGACTGCCGGCATGAAGGAAATCTGCAA
>CALLCZ010000070.1 GCA_937998645.1 uncultured Gammaproteobacteria bacterium | reverse complement strand
ATTTTTGCGGTTGAGGCGCCAAGCCGGTCTACCAGCCTTTCCAGCACGTCTTCTTCAACAGTGTATTCAACGATGTCTTCAGCACCAATGACCTCACGTGCGACGTAGCTGGCGCTGCCGATTTTGTCGACCAGACCGAACTCAACGGCTTCACGACCTGTCCAGATCAGCCCGGTGAAAAGATCGTCAAATTCCTTGAGCCGGTCACCGCGACCTTTTTTTACCGCATCGATAAATTGCTGATGGATATCATCGATCATGGTTTGCAGGTGCTTCATGGCATCTTCATCGGCGGGTGTAAATGGATCGAGCAGGGCCTTGTTTTTACCTGCGGTCAGAGTGCGGCTTTCGATGCCCAGTTTTTCCATGGCATCGACAACGCCAAAGCCGTCCATGCGCACGCCGATGGAGCCTACAATACTGGAATTGCTGGCATAGATTTCATCAGCAGCCGAGGCGACATAATAACCGCCAGAGGCAGCCATATCGCTTACTACGGCATAGAGGAGGGTATCAGGATATTTTTCACGCAGGCGCAGGATTTCGTCGTAGATATATCCTGCCTGTACGGGTGTACCGCCAGGGCTGTTGATGCGGAGTATCACGCCTTCGGTTTTTTCATCTTCAAAAGCGCTTCTCAGCGCGCTTACGATGTTGTCAGCGCTGGCTGTTTCACCGTCAGCGATCGTGCCCTGCAGTTCAACCAGGGCCGTGTGTTTTTTTGCCATCTTTGCACTGTTGATATCCGGTTCGGTAAACATGAACAGAATGAACGTGATATAGGCGAAGACCAGGAATTTGAAAAAGATACTCCAGCGCCGTGCACGCTTCTGTTCTTTCAGGCTGGCCTGTGCCAGTTTGGTAATTACACGTCGTTCCCAGAGATGTTCTTGTTCAGTCATTGGCCGCTTGCTTCCTGTTTGTTGAAACTATGCTGGTTATTATGGGATAAAAACTCATATAAGTCTGTTATGTCGTCAAGGCAGGCTAACGGCTTATATGTCATTAATGATTCCGCATCCTCCACGCCGTGGGTGACACCAATGGCGTTGACGCCCGCATGAGCCGCCATCAGCATGTCATGCCCGCTATCACCGATCATCAAGGTGTCGCTCGCACGGGTATCTAGCTGGTGCAATATGCTGTTGAGCATTTCCGGGTGCGGCTTGGACCTGTTTTCACCGGCACAGCGAGTCGTAGCAAAATAACGGCCCAGCTTATGCATCTGCATGGCGCGATCAAGCCCGGTGCGGCTCTTGCCTGTAGCGATCGCCAGCGTGTACTCGTCAGTGACCAGCTGTTTCAGCATGTCCTCGACACCATTGAACAGTAATTCCGGTACCTTGCTGTCATAAAGGAAGTTCTGCCGGTAGGCATCTGCCAGTGCCTCTACTTTTACCGCATCCAGCTCAGGATGCAGGTGCTCGATAGCTTCATGCAAACCCAGGCCGATGACACTGCGTGCCTTGTCTTCGCCAAGATGAATGCCACAGACTTCGCGGCTTGCATATTGCAGACTGGCCACAATGCGTTCGATGGAGTCGATCAGGGTGCCGTCCCAGTCAAATACCAGTAATTTGAATCGAGCTTCGTATTTTCTAGTCATGCGGTTACTCGGGTTATGGTGAGAAATGCGGGCCGGCTTCATTCATAACGCTATATTATCCAGTAATTGTGACAAATCTTCACTCAATGGCGCATGCACCGATATGCCTTCGCCTAATGGCAGCACGATATGGCTGGCATGCAGGAACAGGCGATGCAGGCCGGCTTTCTTCATTGTGCGATTGAATACGTCATCCCCGTATTTACTGTCACCGGCCACGGGGTGACCACTGGCCGCTGCATGCACGCGTATCTGGTGCGTACGGCCGGTGTCGATCTGGATCTGCATCAAGCTTGAATTTTTGTAATGCTGCACCAGTTTGAAGTGGCTGACAGCTTTCTGCCCGTCTTCACTGACTTCGACTCTGTGTTCACCGCTTCGGCGTACTTTTTGCAGCGGCAGCGCTATGGTTTTCTCACCTTGCTGCCATAATCCGGCGAGCAGGGCGAGGTAGGTTTTTTCCATGCCGGGTGTTTTTCCGGCATTGTCTTCATTTCTGAGCGCACGATGGAGGGTGTTAAGTGTATCCCTGTTTTTCGCCAGTACCAGGCAACCGCTGGTTTCGCGGTCGAGCCGATGTGCCAGCTCGATAAACTGGTCAGGATATATTTTGCGAACCGCCTCGATGATGCCGAACTTGAGTTCGCTGCCACCATGGACGGCAATACCGGGCGGCTTGTTCAATACCAGGATATCGCTGTTTTCAAATAATCGCGCATTTTTCAGTAATTCCAGCACGGAATCAGGCACTACCGCTTCAGTGCTCTCGGCGGTTCGAACCGGGGGGATGCGTATGCTGTCACCCGGCTCGATACGGTAAGCCGGCTTTTTTCGGCCCTTGTTGACCCGCACCTGCCCACTGCGCAACAGGCGGTATATATGGCTTTTGGGTACCCCCTTGAGCCTGGCCAGCAGGAAATTATCCAGCCGCTGACCGGCCTGATCGCTTGAAATTTCGACCATTTCCACCGCATTTGAAGGTTTTTTACTCATTTCGGGAAATTTCATTGTGATCCGGCGTGTTAGACCAGGTACTGAATAGTTGTTGACCAGAGGTGTGTATTTTGACAGACTTGCACTATAAGGTTCCAGTGTAAGTTATTGCGCGCCAAAGGTTTTTTTCTCCGGCAGGTTCCGGAGCGATAAAGGGCACGAATCAACCTGACCAGCTGCCCGCACAGCAATCTGGCGCGACTTGGGGAACCCGAAACACTCAGTTTTACTCATTCGCACGAACGCGGATGAATTAAAAATAATATTAACAAATGATTAATCCGGCCTTTATTTACGAACCCAATCTTGCGCTGTCAGAAACAATCATCGCTATTCTAGCGATGATGTTAACGCTTGCGCCGCTACTCAATATCATTGAGCTGGCGCATAAAAAAATGACTATTGTTCGTAATCTTTTCGGGCCGGTTTCATATACAGGTTTGATGACACATGAAACGAATCCTTATCAATGCAGTCCAGAAAGAAGAAATTCGGGTTGCTATGGTCGAAGGCCAGCAACTTTACGATCTCGACATCGAAATACCCTCCCAGGAACAGAAAAAGGCCAACGTCTACAAGGGGAAAATTACCCGGGTTGAACCCAGCCTCGAGGCTGCTTTCGTAGATTATGGCGCCGAGCGCCATGGCTTTCTTCCATTCAAGGAAATCTCGCGCAAATATTTCAGCGAAGAAGCGCTGAAAGCCCAGGGTCGTCCTGATATTAAAACGGCTATTTCCGAAGGCCAGGAAGTCGTTGTCCAGGTTGACAAGGAAGAGCGCGGCAACAAGGGCGCGGCGTTAACAACATTTATCAGTCTGGCCGGTCGCTTCCTGGTGCTGATGCCAAATAACCCCCGCGCCGGAGGGGTATCTCGCCGTATCGAGGGCGAAGACCGCAACATTATCCGTGAATCGCTCAGCCAGCTGGATATTCCCAGTGGCATGGGGCTGATTGTGCGTACTGCCGGTGTCGGCCGCAGCGCAGAAGAACTGCAGTGGGACCTCGAGTACCTGCTGCAGCTGTGGAGTTCGATTGAGGAGGCAGCCAGTGCGCGCCCGGCGCCATTCCTGGTTTACCAGGAGAGCAATGTCATCGTTCGGGCATTACGCGACTATTTCAGATCGGACATCACTGAAGTGCTGATCGATTCCGAGAAGGTTTACAACACGGCGCGCCAGTTTGTCGAACAGGTGATGCCGGAGCGACTCAACAAGCTCAAGCAGTATTCAGACCCGGTGCCGCTTTTTAATCGCTTCCAGATAGAAAACCAGATCGAATCGGCCTATCGCCGTGAAGTCCAGTTGCCCTCCGGTGGTGCAATTGTGGTCGATCATACAGAAGCCCTGATTTCGATTGATATCAACTCTGCACGCGCAACACGCGGCGGCGATATCGAGGAAACCGCTTTCAACACCAACCTGGAAGCTGCTGATGAAATTGCCCGGCAATTACGTCTGCGGGATCTTGGTGGTTTGATCGTGATCGATTTCATCGACATGCTGTCAACGCGCAATCAGCGTGAAGTTGAGAACCGCCTGCGTGACGCGGTGAAAATCGACCGCGCCCGGGTTCAGATCGGGCGTATTTCCCGTTTTGGTCTGCTCGAGATGTCGCGTCAGCGACTCAAGCCTTCGCTGGGAGAATCGACCCAGATCGTGTGCCCGCGCTGCACGGGTCACGGCACAATACGCACAGTTGAATCTCTGGCATTGTCGCTTATCAGGATCATGGAAGAGGAAGCTTTGAAGGAAAGTACAGCGCGTGTTGACGTTCACGTGCCTGTTGATGTTGCCACCTATATGCTCAACGAAAAACGCAAGGCGATCAATGAAATTGAGCAACAAACCGGGATCAAGATGATCATCATTGGCAACACCACGCTTGAAACACCGCAATACCGGGTTGACCGCATTCGCCTCAGTGAAATTGATGAAGCCACCGGTGTGGCCAGTTACAAACAGGTTGTTGATGCGGGCGAGAATTACAATCCGGCTGATTTCAAGGAAAAAGTCATTCAGCCTGAGCAACCGGCGGTCACGGCTATTGCTCCAGCCCGTCCGGCTCCGCTGCCTGTGGTGCAGCCATCGGGCGGATTTTTAACAAAGATTGTTTCATTGTTTACCGGCGATAACGGCAAGGACGAAGCCAAGGAAAAGAAAGCAACAGAACAACGCAAGCAAGCTGACGCTCGGCGTGGCGGCAGCCGCGGAGGCAGAGGTAAAGGCCAGCAGAGCGGGCAACAGCGCCGTCGTAGCGGCGGACGCAAAACGACCCAGGGCCAGAAAAGCACTCAACGCAGTGATCAGCAGAGTAAGCAGAAGAGCGCAGCACAAACCGAGCAGCAGGGCGGTAAACCACAGAAGGCGACTGAAGCTAAAACGACGGCTAGAGATAAAAAAGAAAAAGACCAGTCAACCGAGAGCAAGCCAAGAAGTCGTGGTCGCAGGGGTGGACGTGGCAGGCGGGGTTCCGGCAAGCAGCGTCAGGCAGAAACGACACAAACGAATGAGCCAAAGAACCAGCCTGTAGCTGAAAAGCAATCTGAAGCATCTTCACAGAAGCCTGTAGCCGAAAAGCAATCTGAAGCATCTGCGCAGAAGTCTGCAGCCGAGCCGGCAGCAAAGCCGCAAACCAGGGAAGTTTCTGCGTCAAAGCCTGAATCCAGGGACGCAGCAGCAGCGCCTAAGCCTCAAGCAAAGGATTCACCAGCACCGAAGCCTGAAACGAAAGATGCACCAGCGTCAAAGCCTCAAGCAGAGGGTGCTGCAGCATCAAAGCCACAGGCCAAGGAAGCGCCAGTGTCAGAGAAAAAAAGCGAGACAGCAGCAACCGGTGAATAAATAAAGTTACTGGATCCTGGCTGCTAGGATCTAGTAATGTGTAATAGTCAGGACTCAATCAGACAGCCAGTGTCAGATTAACTCAAACCCTGACCATTATTTATTATCTACAGCCAGAATTGGTGATTCAGTCAAAGCTATAGATTTTTACTCTCGCAGAGACGCAGAGAACGCGGAGGT
>CALLCZ010000069.1 GCA_937998645.1 uncultured Gammaproteobacteria bacterium | reverse complement strand
AGGAACAGCAGGAACAGCAGGAACAGCAGGAACAGCAGGAACAGCAGGAACAGCAGGAACAGCAGGAACAGCAGGAACAGCAGGAACAGCAGGAACAGCAGGAACAGCAGGAACAGCAGGAACAGCAGGAACAGCAGCAGGATCAAAATCAGGATCAGGATCAGGATCAGGATCAGGATCAGGATCAGGATCAGGATCAGGATCAGGAGCAGGATCAGGATCAGGATCAGGATCAGGATCAGGAGCAGGAGCAGGATCAGGAGCAGGATCAGGATCAGGAGCAGAAGGAACAGGCGAGCGAACAGGGAAAAAAAGGCGAGAAAAACGAGCAAGGCAAGGATGGTAAAAAGGACGGGGAAGGTCAGGAAGCTGAAAAGGGTGATGTAGGTCAGGAAGGTGAAAAGGGCGAGGAAGGACAGGAAGGCGAAAAACGCGATAAGGACGAAGAAAGCAAGCAAGGCGAAGCTGACGAGGAGAATGAGGAAGGCCAGCAAGGCGAAGAGGAAGAGAAGGACGAGGAAGGCCGGCAAGGTGAAAAAGGCGATGAAAGCCAGCAGAACTCAGCAGACTCGAGCGAGGGCGAAACGGAATCCACGGAACGGGAATCAGGAGACGAAGGCGAGCCGCAGGGCCAACAGCAAAAACAGGCCGACACTGGCGAGGAAACCGGATCCGGTACAGAGGAAGAGCAGGCGGACCAGGAATCAGGCGAGCGTGAAGAAGGTGAACAGGGTGCGCGGGAGAGAGATCAGCAGCAACAGGGCGGTAGATCCCGAGAGCAGCGCCAGATGGCTGGAAGACCGCGAGGTCCCGAGCCGGGAGAGCTGGACCTGTCAGACGCCGCCATCCAGGCCGATGCCGTGGAAGAGTTTGATCAGCTTGGTGAACAGCAGGATCCGGATGCAGAAGACAGCAGCCAGACCCCGGACGAAGGCGGCGAGGGTGGTCATGCCTACATGAGACTGGTAGAACAGCGACTCGACGGCATAGAAGGTGATCCAGCAGAATTGTTGCATAACCGTTTCAAGCTGGAGGAGCGACGCCGGCTCCAGCCACGCATGGGGGGTGTTATTTATGAACACCGTCCCTGGTAGTTACTTCATGTCCGTCAGGCTCGCAGGTACTGTCATGTGGCTGACCAGCCTGGTTCTGCCGGTATTCGTAACGGCCCAGCCGCTGGCGCCCGGTGTGCCCAGCTACAACCCATGGTCCGTCACCAGTCCGTATAATCAGTACGACAACTTGAACAAGGGGCAGAACCAGAGCCAGTCCCAGCCTCAACTGCAGCCCCAGCCTCAACCTCAACCGCTGATACAGCCACAGTTCCAGCCGCGGTTTCAGCCTCCTGCCGCTGTTCCCGGTTTTTATAATCGCCCGCCACCTGTCCAGCAGCCTTTCGGTGCACCATCCCGTTGGGCTTACCCGTCAACCCGGGCAGCACCGGGCTACCAGCCACAACAGCCTGCACAGGTGCAGGCCAGCAGGCCTTACCTGGAGACCAGTGTAGACAGCACCAGTGCATATGTGCATCAGAACCTGGTGATGACCATCCAGGTGATCAGCACGGTCAACCTGAAAACCGCTTCGGCCGAGCTGCAGGATACCGACGACGTCATCTTCCGCCAGCTGGGAGACATCAAGGTCAGCACCCGAACCAAACAGGGGCAGCGGGAGATCGTCAATACATTGTATTTCCAGCTGACCCCGCTTCGCAGCGGCCGCATAGACCTGGAGTCGATTCGCGTCACCGGCATCATGGAGGGCAGTACGCCCAATGCAACAAGTTATGATGCCGTCGCGAGCCTTCCCGAGCAGCTGGTGGTTTCAGATCCCGACCCCAGTGTGCAGCCCTGGCTGCCCCTGCATGAACTGGAGTTGAGCGCCAGTCTGACTAATGACGAGCGCATCGGTGAGGGCGAGCCACTGACCCTGACCGTCGAACAGCGGGCCGTGGGGATGTCCGGTGCGCAACTGCCATCACTTGAATCCCAGTTGCAGGCTCCTGGACACCGCCTGTACCGGGAGAAGTCCGAGTACGAGGGTACCATCACCAAGCAGGGTACACTCATCGGCAGTCGCATCGATCGCTTCACCCTGGTACCGCAGCAGGGCAACCAGGTGAAGATACCGGCTATCCGGGTCGACTGGTGGAATGTGGAACGCCAGCGCAAGGAAACCGCAGTTCTGCCCGGCCGCTTTCTGAATGAACTTGCCCGCGGTCCGGGTGAGGAAGCGCCGGCCGGTGGCCTGGAAGCGGGCAGGACCCCGGGACCCTTGTTGATGTGGTTAGCCTTGCTGGCTATTGCCTTCCTGCTGGGCCGGTTCTGGCTCCGCCTGGCGCCGGGCCTTCGATATTCCAGGCGCTGGCTCTGGCAGTGGCTGTATAGCGCCAGTCGACCGCTGCATCGACACCTTGAGGCGGTGCTGGTTCGCGTCTCGCCACGGCGCAACCTGCATCTTTTGCGCCGTAGAATTGCAGAGAGCCTGCCCCGTTCCGCACGCCTGTGGTTCTGTGTTCGCAGCGCCGATGAAGAACAGGATGCGGATGACTGGAGCCAGGTACTGCGCTTCCTGATCAACCGCCGCCTCAGACTGCCGGCAAACCTGCCCATGTCGAAACTGGCAGAGCACATCATCGAAATTCACCCGGGCGCCGATCCGGACAAGATCCGCTCCCTGCTGAGCGAGCTCGAAGCGGCCCTGTTTTCCAGCCACACCATAAAGGACTTCGATGCCTGGAAGAAAGAATTCAAGCACCAGGTCCGGCCTCGTCTTTTCGCCGGCTTGCGCCGCAGACAACGGTATCTCCGCGCCACCGGCCTGCCTGGTCTGAACCCGGCTGTTAGTTGAGGTAAAGTGATAAACAGGAAATAATAGGGGTGGTCTCGGGCGACTGTTTAAATTAGTTTATCTATACGATTAAATCATATATTTTGCGTACTCTTTAATTCTTCATATCATTGATCAGTCGAATACAAACCATAATGACAAAGAGAATATTCACGATAGCATCTAGTGTGGTGGCAATAATTTTCTGGTTTTTTGAATCAGCGATGCATTATTTTGTCCATGAAGAGCCGCAATTTGAAATTATCCCAAGTGCATCAAACGAATTATGGATGCGCATTGTTATTGTATTTTTGATTACACTTTTTGGAATATTATCCGATTCTTTTACAAATAAGATAATACATAAACAGTTGGAAGTGGCCCGCACATACAACTCGATGCTTCATGTTAGTCAGCATATTATTAATAACCTGCTTAATCAGATGATACTATTCAAGATGGAAGCGCAGAAACAGGAGGGTTTCGATCAGGATGTGCTGAAATTATATGATAATGCAATTAACGAAGCGTCAGATCTTATTAAAACATTATCAAGAGTTGAGGATATATCAGAAGGACATATCTGGACATCCGCAGAGCAAGAGAAAAAATCAGGGTCAAGCTGACATTGTTTTTTTCATTTTTTAACAGCCCCTGCTTGATCGAATATCTTTGTTTCACAGATGAAAAAGCCCTTTTGTATTTCGATTGAGTCCAGATTGCTGGTTTATATTTTTCATTACCTGGGGCGACAGATGTTTCACTTTGTCCCGAATCCCGTTTTTCTGTAGAAGGCAAAGATGCTATCTTGAGTCTGATTTATACTGTCTGTCTGAACACAGGCATGTTTTGTAAAACCGGGGGAGGTCTATGATCGTACATGTTATTAAGAAACTGGGTTGCCGGGTATGTGGTTTTGTCAGATGTGCTGTTTACAATGTAGATGATTAATCTTATGAAAAAGAAATTGTTCACGATTGCAGCTTTTTTAATGGCAGTGATATTCTGGTTTTTCGACTCATTCATTCATCATCTCTTATATAAAGAGCCAGATTTTCATATGATTCCAGAAGATTTCAATGAATTATGGATGCGCACAGTTATCGTCTTGCTAATCATGCTCTTTGGAGTGTTTTCTGATTATTTTATAAATAAGATTATGTTCAAGGAGAAACAGCTGGAGGTGGTTTATGTCTATAACGCAATGATATTTGCTAGCCACCATATACTGAATAATCTGCTTAATCAGATGCGGTTATTCAAGATGGAAGCGCTAAGGAGCAAGGACTTCGATCGGGATGTTATTGCTCTATATGATAATACAATAAAGGAAGCATCAGATCTTATGGATACATTATCAAAAGTTAAAGATGCATCAGAAGAAAGTATCTATGCACCTGTAAGTGTAAAAAATCAATCAAGTACAGCAGGAAATTCTAATCCGTCGGTGTAGTAGTTCAGACTTGATCTGACAGTTTCTGTTAGTTTTCGCAAGATGCAAACTGGCCTGGTTTTGTGGTTTATAATTTTTTTCTCGCAGAGGCGCAGGGAACGCAGAGAGATTTACAGGTATTCGTAGGAGCGACTTCAGTCACGAATATCGGCTGAAATTCGCGACTGAAGTCGCTCCTACAGATGTAACCTCTGCGTTCCCTGCGCCTCTGCGAGAAAAAAATTATAAACCACAAAACCAGGCCAGTTTGCATCTTGCGAAAACTAACAGAAACTGTCAGATCAAGTCTGAACTACTACAGTTGATCATTGCGAAATAACCTGGTTTCGCTTTACTTCATTCAGGCCACACGCAGGAACGGCTTCAGCCGCGAATGCACTCCACACACAGCATACCTTTAATCAGAAATCATCCGCTTCCAGGATATAGGTATAGGTGCCTTTGCCTTTGCCACCATTCACATAGACCTTGTCCGCGACCTTATGTATCCGTTCCAGTGAAGTATCGAATGCCTTTAGATATTCCTTTTCGACGCATTCGATCTCCGGACAGAGCGATTTCAGCGCCTCCGCTTCCACAAAGAATGAAATCTCGATCGTGCTGTCGTAACCCCAGAAGCAGACGCGGCTTCTGTTCGCATCGAAACTGCGGCTATTATTCGGAAAGTTCAATCTCATCGTCTGTTACCTGAACGTTGCACCGAAACCATGTTGTCATCCGGATCCATGCTCTTCAGAAATTTGAACAGGTCACTGTCGGTGGTAAGCACAAGGGTCGTGTTTTCGTCAATGGTCGATATGTAGGACTGCATGGTGCGCGTAAACTCATAGAACGCCACCGCTTCGGGACTCCGGTTGTAGGCCTTCGCGTAGATTTCGGTGGCTTTCGCGTCCGCGACGCCGCGGATTTCCTCGACCTGCCGGTAGGCTTCGGACTGGATCTTGTTCAGGTCACGCACCCGGTTGCCGCGGATTCGGGCGGCCTCGCCATTACCCTCCGACAGAAAACGTTCCGCGATCTGCCGGCGTTCGCTGATCATGCGATCGTAGATCTTCGGGCGCACACTTTCGTTGTAGTTGATGCGCTTGAAGCGAATATCGAGCAGTTCGATACCGAACACGCGCACCTTCTCGGCCGCCGCGGCGAAGATCTCCTGCTCGACCAGTTTGCGTCCTTTCTGGATCGGCACCAGCGAACCCATATCCAGCTTGCGTTCCGCGTCGGTCAGGAACGCGTCGCGCAGCGGCACGCGGTCCTTTGTCGTGCGGATGATTTCGATCAGCTCGTGCTTGGCGATTGCGTTACGGGTTTCGCTGCCCAGGATATCGTCCAGCCGGGATTGCGCGCTGCGCTCATCGCGCAGACGCAGAAAATACTGCAGCGGATCGGTGATGCGCCAGCGCGCGAACAAATCGACCGAGATGTAGAGCTTGTCCTTGGTCGGCATGTCCGACGGATTGCCGTCCCACTCCAGCACTCGCTTGTCGATCGGATTGACTTCCTGGATAAAGGGCATCTTGAGTTTCAGGCCGGCAGTCGTCACGGGTTCACCGACGGGTTTGCCGAACTGGGTGATAATCATCTGCTCGACTTCGCTCACCGTATAGATCGAACTCATCACAACATACGCGCCGATGACCGCGACCACGAGCACGGCTATTTGACTGATCTTCATGGCTTTGTCTCCTTCTGTGAATCAAGATTCAGCAGCGGCAGAATGCTGCGCGCCTGTTCATCGATAATGATCTTCGAGCGTAAACGCGGCATGACATCCTGCAGGGTCTCGATATAGATGCGGCGACGTGTGACTTCCGGGGCCTTGCTGTATTCCGCCAGTAAAGCGCTGAATCGGGCGACATCGCCTTCCGCTTCGTTGATTCGTTTGAGCCGGTAACCGTCGGCCTCGCGGATGCGCTGGTCCTTTTCGCCTTCGGCCAGCGGGATCACCTTGTTGTAATCGCGCCGGGCTTCGTTGATCAGTTTCTCTTTCTCCTGCTGCGCCTGGTTGACCTCGTTGAACGAAGCCTGCACTGGTGCGGGTGGATTGATGTTCTTTAACTGCACCTGGTCAATGCTGATCCCCATCTCGTACTTGGTTGACAGCGCCTGCATCTTGGCCAGGGCTTCCGTTTCGATTTCCTGTCGGCCGATGGTGATTACCTCGTCCACGGTGCGATCACCGACGACTTCCCGCATGACGGATTCGGAAACATAACGCAGGGTTTCACTCGGCTCCCGAACCTCGAAGAGAAATCTTACGGGGTCCGAGATTCGGTATTGCACCACCCATTCAACCAGTGCGGCATTCAGGTCACCGGTCACCATCTCCGTTTCCCGCTTACCGTCGCGGGGACTCTGGTACGGATCGCTGGAGCCCGGAGTCGTGAAGCCGAATTCCTGCTTCAGCTGGCGTTTGACGGGAACGATCGTTGCCGCATCGATGCCCAACGGCAGCTTGAAATGCAGTCCCGGCGGAACTTCCTTGAGATATTTACCGAAACGCTGCACCACAGCGACCGAGTCACTCGGCACCGTGTAATAGGCGGTCCATGCTCCGAATACGGCCAGAGCGAGGACGGCAAGCACGATTACCCCGCGTGACCCGCCACCTGGCAGGAGCTGCCTGAACCAGTCCCGTCCCTGCCGCAGCAACGCATCGAGATCGGGTGGCCGCTGACTGGCCCCGCCACCCCAGGAACTCTGGCTACCGTTACCGTTTGGCATTGGTATGTCCTCTGCTGTACACAATCGAGGTCAACCTCAGTGTGTTTGTATTGCCTTCATTGGCATCCGTATTCATATCAAACCTCATAATTCAAAATCGGACTGGCGTTGTGCCAGTGGTGCGTTCTTCAAACGTACAAAATCGGTCAGGTGTCAGCTTCGGTCCAGGTGACGGCAGGCCGGATTTCGGGCGTCATAAAACCCGGTATCTGTCAGATCAGATGGCGGCCACTCGATAGAGTCGGCGTCAGCGAGTAAGGAGTTATGGCGAACAAGTAGGAATATGCTGGATATTGTTCGGCAAGGGGCTTACGAATTTGCAGATGAATCGATGTGACGAGTCTCCTCTCATTGCAACGAGAAAGCAAATCAGCCGGATGAATCATGCACCAATAAAAGGTGACGGAGGGATTATTTTTTTACCAAATTCAAAATGTGGTGAAAATTAAATCCCTACGTCCCCCTTTTTTTAAAGAGTGCTGTTACCGACTTAATCTGGCACATCACTTATAAAAGCAAAAGTTGCCCGGTATCATAACTATGTCTTTCATTTATTCCAAAATACCAGCAATTTCTTAATCTCTTTCACGTTGAAACCAAGTCCTTTGGCGTGTTTGATTAATTTGATTGTTTTATATGAATGCTTGCTGTGCGCAGTTGTCGGCGCCTTTGGTTCATTGGTATTACTCATGAGTTGATATTCAAGAACTTCTCCCGCATTAACATCAGTAATTTTGGATAAATATCCAATTGTTGCTTCAAACTGATTTTTCACTGAAAATTTGCCATTAAATTTCTCCTGTACTCTCATCTATAGATACTGGGTTCGTAAGTTATATCTTATGATTGACGTAAAATTTGACGAAGCGCCTGAATGCCGGTTTCTGATCTTTCAACCCCGCGTTCGCCATGATTTGCCAGGGTATCAGCTTTCGAGAAAAATTATAAAAGCCATTGTTAGCAGCCCCATCAAAGTCGTTAATATCCATTTGATTGATGCGAATGCATTGTTACTCATAATTGACGGGATTGTAGTTTTTCATTTGTATACCTCCTGTAAGATCAGAGGGGACAGATTTGTTTTCTAACATCTTTCTCTTAAAAAAATCCGTCTCCTTTTAGCCTCACCTTTTATGTTTTCTGGTCACTCAGCAACACTGACCGTGAACGCCGACTGACTATCCTGTGCGGCTGTTTTGGCATATGTCTGACAATCGGTGTTGATCGTGTTTGTTCTTTAGTGTCCGACGGTAAGGAACTCTTCGTGCCAACCGAATCTGAATTTTTCAATAGCTGGTGCCAAACGAAACGTCGGTGGCGTTTGCCGGTGTGCGCAGGTTGGCAAGGCGGCTGCCTTGCGTAACCGGGCCGCCGGCAAAAAGGCCATACAAGTACTTGCTTCCACCCTCGACGTAGAATTGCCGATTGAGCGCCCTGGCCGTCGTCCTGGCATATCTGGGCAGTCCGTATTCGATATAGGAATTGCGCAGATAAGTAATTACGGCCCAGTGTTCATCGTTCAGGCTGATGCCTTCGTTCCGGGCCAGATGTGCGGATTTTTCCTGATCCCAGTCCTGGGCGTTCAGTTCTGCCTGGCGTATACCGGCGTATAGACTGAATGTCTCGGAATCCTGAGCATTGCTTACAAATTGTGTCATGGTGTAGTCCCTGGTTCATTATATGCGGGCCGGGTGCCTTTCCTTGCTAACGGCAAGTTATTGCACAACGGCGTTTGGCAGATCGGAGTTAGCGAAAAAGGAGTATGACGAGCAATAATGACCGTTCGGTCAATGTTGTGCGGCAAAGAGACCTTCGTACAGACAGACGAGGAGCTAGGTTCAGTCTCCTCTCATTACCTCCGGAAAGCAAATCAATTAAGCTAATGAATTAAAGGGGTCAGACTCATTGCTGTCCCACATATTTGTTACAGGAATGTATTAAACACTAAGATTACAGTCATCACATGGTATTGATCTGTAAATGGACATGAGAATCCTGACAGCTAATGGGTCAGCTAATGGGTCAGAACCCTTTACCGCATCTAAATTGGATTGCATAGACAGAGTAAAGAAATCTGACCCCTTTTTACTTACCCCTTTTTACTTTTCGATAAACCGCTATATTTCAATGGTTGTTTCAGACAGGCATGAATTAAAGATAATAAGTATATCTATGTGTGAATGATCAGCCTATAGTGGTATCAAGCCGAGGTAATACCTCATCAGGTAAACAGAACCTCAATCGTCCTGCGCTTGCCAAACTGTCGTTTTCTTCTGCTTTGCGTCAAGTATTAGATGTTTCAGATTTATTAATTACCCAGGACCATATTATGGACAACAAATTATCGATCAAATCCAATGTAGCTAAACCAATGTTTAACCTGGTTGGGCCTTTTACGAAAATTAGTGATGTTCAGTCTCGCGATCAAACACAGAGTCGTCGGTTGCATGAGCCAACCAGTATTACCAGTCATACAGACCCGATAACAGGTCATGATGTTTTAGGCAGCGTGGGTCACCCATTTGTGAAGGATGGTATTATGACTGTCTATTTTGAGTCTGAAGTAACACGTCAAATATACCTCGAAACTCCAATAAATCACCCTGTTAGTATCCTCAACAATGTAGTCACGGCAGACGATGATCGGGGTGGATGATCAATAATTCGGTCAGACTCATTGCTGTCCCACTTACGCGTCATCCCAGCATGTTTTTAGCTGGGAACCAGTGTCTTATCCACCGAAAGACGCTGGATGCCTGCCTCCGCAGGCATGACGTATATAAAGCGATCCCATTTTCTGTGCTTAATTGAGCACGCCATCTGCTAAGGAAATTCAAGTCCCTACCGTGACAAACCGCAGAAAAACGCGATATTCATAGTACCAATCACGTGAATGCATTAATTAAGTGAGACAGCAGTGGGTCAGACCCCTTTATTTGATACAAGGGATCGCCCGTAAATCGGCGGCCTGAAGTGGCTGAACACGTTCGAAAATCAGTGCAACAACCAAAACATAACCCGGCAGGTCAAAAGTAATTCTATGGGACCATCGTTTTTTTCTACTATCAGCGCCAACTCCCCCCTGGTAAACAAGCTTTGATTTCTATCGATTCCATTGAGCCCTCCTGGAAAGACAGCATCTACCGGCAGCGTGAAGAAATGGCACGGATGCTGCGGGAACCGCTCGCGCTGCTGGCCAGCAAATGCATACCGGTGTGGGATGATCGGGACCGGCTCAATGAGGTGCTTCTAGAAGGCTTCTCGAGCATACCTTATTGCACCTACCTGTATGTCGTCAACACACACGGTGTGCAGATTAGCGACCATATCAGCCATGCCGGGCTCATCCCCGAGCACTATCACCTCAATCGTGCCGAGCGCCCCTACATGAAGGAAGCCATGCCGGCGTGGGGGTTCCTGTTGTCGGATGGCTACGTCAACCAGGAAGAGCATTGGCCCTCGATAACCGCACTGCAAGTCGTTGTGTCGGACGCAGGCACGCTGGGGAATCTCGGTGCGGATTTCGATCTGCGCAGTCTTCCGGTGACATCAGCGCTTTACCAGGAACCGAGCAACTGGCGGCAGGTGAAGGGCGACCCGGCAATTCGCGGCAACCTGTTCCAGCAGACCCGGACCGAGAGCCCGATGGACCGCAATATCCAGAATGCGCTGTCTATCCTGGAGGAACTGCTTACGGAGCGCGGCATCTTCCAGTGCCAGATTCACTTCTCAAGCAGCCAGGCCACGATCTGGACGATCGATGATCCACTACGCTATCGTATCCTCGACCAGGAAGTGCTCCAGGACACGGACATATGCCTGCTATACCCGTCGCGACCGTATCCGGCTGATGCCGCAATACCACGGGACAAGATCACCCGGATTCTGGACAGCATGCAGTCGCTGCGCATAGTCGATACGACTATCTACCTGCGCACGGCCTCCATTAATATTTTCAATGGAATGGTGAGCCTGACCTTTTCCTGCGATGGATCGCACTACATGCGTTTCGACGAATTCCTCGCCAAGGGTCCTGCCTTCTGGTCCGGCGTACCCGCGTGACCACCCGGCTGCACATTACCCATAGCGCGAGACGACGTGCCGGGGTGATTTATACCAGTACCGGAAGATAGCGATTCGGGACACTGGTGTTTACGATCAACTGAAATCCAGGCCGGTTGCAACCCGGTTCAGCTTTCACCGGTTAGATCGGGTAAAGGAGGCGGCACGTTGATATTTTTTTATTCTGTGCCCACGTATTCTTTATTACAATTGAAACCAGATAATTTGCACCATAAAGAACTACAGTAAAGGCATATCAACTCTAGCGATGGTGTTTGAGAATTTAAACAGGCATTACATAACTGCAAATGTCCTGCTTGTCTCATAACCTCCAGCTTCTCCCTCATGCGTATGCTGGTCTGTACGTGTTATTGAAAAGTTAAATGCGGTCGATGTCGGTTAAGCGCTGATGGATAGCGCTCAACTGTCTACAGAAGTTTACTTTTTCATAACAAGAGAAAATGATACACATGAGCAAAGACAGGTTGTCTCAGTGCAGTAAAACGGTTTTCAACAGAATTCGCATCTATTTCCAGATAATAACATCTGCTATTTGTCTATTTTTAATCGGCCTTTCAGGTGTCGCAGCCGACGCGCAGCCGGATAAATACTATCTTCGAATCGGGCATGGTGAGTCACAAAATAGTAATGAAATCAATGTGACTACACTTGGTGTTGTGTCACTTAAAGGTAACATGATGGGTCATTTCGATTTAAGCTACCTTGATTCAGATACAAACGGACAAGCGGCGGCCCTTGAGTTTGGTGCTGGTTTCGCTTTTAACTGGTATGTATCGCCATACCTGTCGATTGGGGCGACATTAGGTTACAACTGGGATAAAGACGAAGCAGTCGCTGCCTATTTTCCTGAACTTGGTGTTGTGGTGGATGTTACAAAGCGATTCGGCATTACCTTTAGCGGCAGACGTTATTACAGTCTTTATCAGGAAGATGAAGATGTAATTATGCTGGGACTGGTGTTCAGGAAGTAAGTGTGTATCCTGAAATTGATCAAGCTTTACCATTGGCTTTTATTGCTAATTCAAATAGCTGTTCTCCGGGATAAGGCCAATAGAAAGCCGACCATCGCCACTTCTTATATCCGTTTCTCGGTGAGCATATAACATAACTGTACATAACTGGGTCGGACCAGCACAAGCCATTGTAAAATAAGATTCAACGTATGATAAACAGGTGCGATCCGTTCTTAAAGCATCATTTTGATATATAAATCGCATGTCTAATAAATCCAGATTAACCCGTCTTTGCTTAGACGTTGTATTTCAGGGTGAAAAACAGTGATCTAAGCTGCCCTGGAATCGCTAGTTTCCCAGTTTCTTCATTATTCTCTGTGAGTTACGCCGGTCCGACCCTGTTGTAAAAGCCACTCAATTTATAATGCATGGAATAACCTTTAGTAATAACGATTGTTATATATGAAAATAGGGAGTACGGTGACGTATCAAGTATTGGAAAAGTCTTGTTTTTCGATTTGTTCGAATTAAGTCAACAACATAATTTTTGCAGTTTTGATAATCCATACATATTCAGCAATTACATCAGGAAGCAAAATTATGTCTGAAGATTCAATCATACTTACACCGAGACACAATGGAAAAATCGGTGTTTATTATTGCGGTGTAACGCGCGAAGGTTATATTGCCGTTGCCGGTGAGCCAAGGGATATTGCAGAAGGCGAGGAGATATTGTTTGATCGCTCCGGCATCAAGGCGAGTCGCACTGGAAGTGAATATTTATTCTCAAGAATTTGACATCTAGTGTCCAGGGATCAGGAGACAGGGAAGAGTTAATAAGCTGTACCACTGCCCAGGCAGATAGTTCAGCTAGGGATAGAACCGGGCAATTGCCCGGTTTTTTTATGTGCCGTAATGTCGGGCGTTAACACACATCTACGCATCCACGGGGTCACGTCCACGGGGTCAGGTCTTTGATTTGCGAGTGCCAGAGGGGTCAGGTCTTTGATTAGTGATTTTTGATTCTGACTAGATATGCCTGGCAGTTAAAAAATAATCCTCATTGGCTCAGAATGTGGTTTTTCATGTGCCGGGGTTTTTATCAATTTAGCATTTAGTGTACGATTTCGTGTATGTAATAACAAAAAGGATTCCCAGACGATGACCCCGAGGAGAAAGCGTATGATTGCTGCGATTGTGGCCGCCTTCTATATTGCCGGCATCGTATTCGCTGTTGAAGCTGCCATGAAAGTACGTACCGCCCAGGGTGCGGTCGCCTGGTCGGTTTCTCTGGTGTCCTTTCCATTCGTGGCTGTACCTGCCTATCTCGTGCTCGGACGTAGCAAGTTCGAAGGCATGTCAGAAGCCTTCGAAAGTCGACGTGACGAGTTCGAACGCCTGTTGGCTGATATAAAGAATAAACTGGATCCTTGGGAAATTCCTCCGGGTGAGGGACCATCCTGGCATGCCGCCATGACACGACTCTCTGGTATGCAGCTAACGCGTGGTAACCGCGTCGACCTGCTCATCAACGGTGATGCGACCTTTGACAGCATTCTTGCTGGTGTCGCCGAGGCTGAACAATATATTCTATTCCAGTTCTACATGTTCCATGACGACGGCCTTGGTCGGCGGGTAAAGGACGCGCTGATCGAACGCGCACAGGCGGGCGTACGTGTTTATGTGCTCTATGATGAGGTTGGCAGCAGTGGTCTGCCAGCGAAGTATACCGAGGAACTTCGTGCTGCAGGTATTGAAGTCAGCGCCTTCAAACCCACGCAGGGAGCGCGTAACCGTTTTCAACTGAACTTTCGCAACCACCGCAAGATGGTTGTGGTTGATGGAAAAGTGGCGTGGGTAGGTGGGCACAATGTTGGTGACGAATACCTGGGGCTTGATCCCGACTTCAGCCCCTGGCGTGACACCCACGTCAGGCTCGAGGGACCAGTGGTTCTGCAAGTGCAAATGATAACTCTGGGCGACTGGTACTGGGCCACGCGCCAAACTCCCGAGGCAAGCTGGTCACCTCATGTAGCTGAGGGGCATGACAAGAAAGCGCTGATTTTTCCGTTCGGGCCCACCGGAGATTTTGAAACCGCATCGCTATTTTTCGTGACCGCGCTAAATACTGCAAAAAAGCGCATCTGGTTGTCCGCACCGTACTTTGTTCCCGATCCGGCCGTAATGAAGGCGCTGCAGCTGGCAGCCCTGCGCGGGGTGGATGTGCGCATCATCACCACGGGCAAGCCGGACAGCCTGCCGGTTTACCTGGCGGCATTTCATTACATTGAGCAATTGCGTGGTCTCGGTATCAAGTTCTATGAATACAAGCCGGGCTTTCTCCATGAGAAGGTGGTGCTCGTCGATGATGAGCTGTCAACCGTCGGCACGCCTAATTTCGATAATAGATCCTTCCGTCTAAATTTTGAGGTGACCTCGGTGATCGTCGATCGGGAATTCGCTCGAGAAATGGAAGCGATGTTCGAGGCAGACTTCGCGCATGCCGAGATTATAGATCCCGAAGGACTCAAAGACCGACCACTCTGGTGGCGGGTCGGAGTTAAGCTTTCCCGGCTAGCCGCACCGGTGCTCTAAAAAATAAACACAAGAAAAGCTATTTACAAAAGTGGGGTCAGCAGTAATAAAAGGTGGCGGAGGGATTATTTTTTAACCAAATTCAAAATGTAAGGTTGTTTGTTAACAAACGGTTACGTAGGTCCGACCCCGGTATGCGCAGGAATCACAAATCAAAGACCTGACCCCTCTGAACGCATTAATTTTTAATATCCAACATATCGACATGGTTAAATAATAATTCCTCCGGCACCTTTATTCAGATTCTCACCCGGGATGCTTCTATCCTTATTTTAAACGTCACCGTATCGCTCACCAGCAATGACAGTGCGTGCATGCCGAATTCCGAACGTTGCAGATCGGCATCGGCATGGATGACGACCGTCTGGCTGGC
>CALLCZ010000068.1 GCA_937998645.1 uncultured Gammaproteobacteria bacterium | reverse complement strand
TTGATGCCGAAGTCACTTCAAAAAAAGAAGATAAGGTCTAACACGTGCCTGGAATACGACCACTTGCGTATGGCTTTGATTATTAGCCGATCTGTGCAGGCAGGTCGCATGATTTTTTCTGTTCATTATTAACTGTTCACTTTTCACTATTAACTGAAATATCGTGTTTGATATCGGTTTCTGGGAACTCTTTCTGATCCTGATTCTGGCCTTGCTGGTTGTCGGGCCGGAACGTCTGCCAAAAGCTGCGCGTACAGCCGGCTACTGGTTCGGCAAGGCACGCCGCTATGTCGAAGGCGTGAAAGAGGAAGTCGCCAGCGAGTTTGATGTCAGCGAACTCAAGCGTATGGTTCATAACCAGGAAGTGCAGATCAACGAGCTTCAGGGCAAGTTGAACGAGACCGTCTCGCTTGATGATCAAGAGCAGGAGCCTGCCGGGCCGGATTACGAAATCATCGAACAGGAAGCCGAATCAGCCGACGAAAAAAGCGAGAAATCAAAGGATTAGCACATGCCGGCTGAAGAACACAATGCCAGTCAGGATATTGACGGTAAAGAACAGAGCCTGCTAGATCACCTGTTTGAACTACGTGATCGCCTGTTGCACATGGTGCTGGCCATACTGATTCTGTTCCTCGCGCTGTTCCCGTTTTCAGAGCAGATATTCTCAGTGGTAGCGCAGCCATTGCTGGCGTTGATGCCGGAAGGCACTTCAATGATTGCAACCGGTGTGACCTCGCCATTCCTGGTGCCATTCAAGCTGGTATTGCTGCTGGCGGTATTGCTGGCGGTGCCGTATTTGCTGCACCAGTTGTGGGCATTCGTGGCGCCGGGCCTGTACAGCCATGAAAAAAGGCTGGCCGTACCTTTGCTGGTTTCCAGCGTGCTGCTGTTTTACTGTGGCATTGCATTCGCCTATTTCGTGGTGTTCCCGCTGCTGTTCGCATTTTTCATCGCCGTTGCCCCTGAAGGCGTGTCAGTGATGACCGATATCGGCCAGTACCTTGATTTCATCATCGCCATATTTTTTGCTTTCGGTATCGCCTTTGAGGTGCCGGTTGCGACTTTTCTGCTGATCCTGGCGGGCGCCACCACGGCAGACAATATGGCGAAAAAGCGCCCCTATATCATTGTCGGCGCCTTTGTCATTGGCATGATGCTGACGCCGCCGGATGTGATTTCGCAGTCATTGCTGGCGATCCCGATGTGGGCGCTGTTCGAGATCGGCCTGATTATGTCGCGTATCTTCATCAAGCCGAAAGAACTCGATGAGAGCCATCCTGACTATCAATTCCATGATGATAATCCGGATAATCCAGGTGAGGATGATATGGAGTCCATGCTGGATGAAATGGAACGGGAAGAGGAAGAAAATCTGCGAAGGCCTGACTGAGTGAGTCCGAAAACAGGTGGCTCATCTGAATAGTTTGTGGCGTGGACGCCGGGCCAAGCGAGATGTCAGTAAATAGTGTAAAATTTCCGCCCCGATCAAGAAGTCAAGCATACCTCCAGACAGGATATTGAGAATTTAGATGGGCGAAGCCAGAAAAGTCCCCCGCAGACCAACACTACTGATTATTCTAGACGGATTCGGAGTCAACCCGAGTCGGATCAACAACGCGGTACAGGAAGCGAATACGCCGCGTCTGGATGAGTATTTCTCACAGCACACACATACCACGCTCGATGCCTGCGGCAGTTCAGTAGGCCTGCCTGACGGACAGATGGGTAACTCCGAAGTCGGTCACATGACCCTGGGTTGTGGTGCGGTCATGCGCCAGGACCTGGTGCGAATCAACGATGAAATCGAGAATGGCGACTTTTTCAAAAATGCCGCCCTGGTATCGGCCGTCGAGGACGCTGCGGATTTGGAACGCCCGCTTCATCTGGTGGGTCTGGTGTCTGATGGCGGTGTACACAGCCACATCGACCACCTGACTGCATTGATTGAGTTATGCGCAGAGTACAAGGTCAGGCCGGTTGTGCACATGATCACCGATGGTCGCGACACCGCGCAGATGTCAGCACTTGTTTATCTCAAGCAGCTCGAACCCAAGCTCGATGATGCCGAAGGCTGCATCGCGACTGTGTGCGGGCGTTATTATGCAATGGATCGCGACAACCGCTGGAACCGGACCGAGCGTGCCTGGCAGGCCATGGTCAACGGCGAGGGGCGCAAAGCCGAGGAGGCGCGTTATGCCATCGAAGAGGCTTATGCGCGTGAAGAGACCGACGAGTTCATCAAACCGACCGTGCTCGATGAATGTGAACTGATCCAGTCCGGCGACAGCGTTATATTCTTCAATTTTCGCAACGACCGACCACGTCAGCTGGCTGCTGCATTGAGTCAGTCCGAGTTTAACGAGTTTGATACCGGGGGCTACACGGGTGCAACCGTGACCTGCCTGACCGAATACGACCCGGAGTTCCTGTTGCCGATCGGTTATGCGCCGGAGCGGCCCCAGTACACGGTTGCATCAGTTGTAAGCCGTGCCGGTTACAAGCAGTTCCACTGTGCTGAAACTGAAAAATATGCACACGTTACCTATTTCTTCAACGGTGGCAAGAAGCAGCCGTTTGCTGGTGAAGAGCATGTCATGGTTAATTCACCAAACGTCGCCACCTACGATTTAAAACCGGAAATGAGCGCGCGCGAGGTGGCGGACAAGGTCATTGAGGCGCTTGAGTCCGGCGAATACGGCTTTATGCTGGTGAACTTTGCCAACGGCGACATGGTTGGCCACACCGCGGTGCGTGATGCAGTCATTGCTGCAGTCGAAGCACTGGACACCCAGGTCGGCCGTGTACTTGATGCGGCTGTAGAGGCAGGCTATTCAGTGGTGCTGACAGCTGATCATGGTAACTGTGATGAAATGGTTGATCCGGTCACCCAGGAACCGCATACCCAGCACACCCTGTATCCTGTGCCCTGTATGGTGATCGATGAAGCAAACTGGCATTTATTGCCCGGCGGAGACCTGAGCTCGGTGGCACCGACAGTGCTGCAGTTGATGGGGTTGCAGCAACCTTCTGAAATGACGGGCAAAAGCCTGCTGATGAAAGAATATTAAAGATTATTCGTTTGTGTTCTCGCAGAGGCGCAGAGCACGCAGAGATTGTCCATGTTTTTCCTCGTCCCTAGCCCCTCGTTACTCGTCCCTGTTGTTAATGTGTTCTATGTCGATTGCCGTGCAGGCCCATGCTCGAGCTGGGGGCTGCATAGGGCTCCTGAATCAGTAGCTGTGTGATGATATCGGCGGGTAACGGTTTCCCAAACAGGAAGCCCTGCGCCTCGCTGCATTCAATTTCCTGTAGATATTCCAGTTGCTGCTGGGTTTCAACACCTTCAGCGATCACATTCAGATTCAGGCCCCTGGCCATTGCCACGATGGTATTGATAATCGAGTTACCCGAGTGCTTCATGTTCACTTCTTTAATGAAGGCGCGATCAATCTTGAGCGTATGAATCGGTAACTTGTGCAGGTAACTCAATGACGAGTAACCCGTGCCGAAATCATCAATTGCGATGAAGACGCCTTTCTTGCTGAGCGCCTTCAGTTTTTGAATAACGCTGTCCATGTCGCTCATAATCGTGTTTTCGGTAATTTCGATTTCGAGGCAGTGCCCCGGTATTCCAAAATCTTTCAAAGTATTGGAAATGTGTTTTACGATGGCCTTTTCTGCAAGCTGACGCGCCGACATGTTGATGGACATGCGTATTTCGGGCAGGCCGGCATCACGCCAGCGTCTCAGCTCGGCACAGGCATTACGCAGAACCCAGTGGCCGATTTCAACTATCATCCCGGTCTCTTCCGCAAATGGAATAAACTCTGCCGGTGTAATCATGCCGTGCTCGGGGTGGTCCCAGCGTAACAGGGCCTCAACACCGACAATTTCACCGGTTTTCAGATTGATCTGGGGCTGATACATCAGGTGAAATTCATCATTATCCAGTGCTTTATGAATACCCGTTTCCAGTGAAAGATTCTGGAAATAAGGTGTCGTCATATCATCGCTGTAGAACTTGTAATTGTTCTTTCCGGTATCTTTGACATGATACATGGCGATATCGGCATGCTTTATCAGCAGGTCCATGTTAGTGCCGTCGCGCGGATAGATCGATATGCCTATACTGGCGCTGACGTACAGCTCGTTGTTGTCGATAACAAACGGGTCTTTGAGGACGGTGTTTATTTTTTCGGCAATATGGCTAACGTCTTCCTTGCCCCGGGTGATTTTTGGCAGCAGCAGTGTGAATTCATCACCGCCAAAACGGGCCAGGGTGTCACCTTCGCGCACACAGCTCTTCAGTCGCGTGCTGACCTGCTGTAAAAGCTCGTCGCCAACGACATGGCCGAGTGAATCATTGATATTTTTAAAGCGGTCCAGGTCGAGGAACATCACTGCCAGCATTTCGTCTTCACGTTTTGCATGGGAGATAGCCAGGCTAAGGCGGTCTCTCAGTAATGCGCGGTTTGGCAGGTTTGTAAGCAGGTCGTGGTAGGCCTGGAAATTAATGGTGTCCTCAGCCAGCTTGCGTTCTGTTATGTCACGCGCGACACCGTAAGTGCCAAGATAGGTTTTCTTCTTGGGGTCGCCTTCATTTTGATAAATCCCCATGGAACTGAGTTCGATCGGCAGTGCGTTTGTATCAAAGAAGCGAGGCGAGCTGTCATCTTTGCATTTCAGGCGTAACTCGACATTGCGTGATGCGCGGTCACCTACACGACGTTCATTAAATACATAGCGCGCGACCTCCAGGTCTTTCTGGTGTACAAGTATGGAATAATGCTTGCCTATCAGCTCCTGACTGTCGTAACCCAGCAGTGTTTCGATGCGGTCATTTATAAAGTTGAAATGACCATCCTGGTCGAGTATGTATATGATATCGGGTGATGTGTTCACCAGGTACCGATGCAGACGCTCGGATTCGTGCAACTGGCTCTGTATGAGTTTGTTCTGTTTCTCGAGTAACTTTTTCTTCAGTGCGTTGTTGACGGTAATCATCAACTCGTCGGTGGCATAGGGCTTGCGCAGGAAGTCGTAAGCGCCTTGCGAGCAAGCATCTCTGGCTGCTTCAAAGGAGGTTTCACCACTGACAATAATGATGGATAGATCCATTTCTTGTTGCTTGATGTGGCGCATGACATCATGCCCGTTGACGTACGGCATCTGAAGGTCCAGTAATACCAGGTCGTATTCTTTCTGGTCAAGACAGACGATGGCCTCACGGCCGCCAATGGCGGTATTGGCATCAATGCCGCGAGTTGCCAGTAAGTCTTTCAGGCTTTTGAGTACTACGGGGTCATCATCGACGATGAGAATATTCTGCTCATTGCTGCTCATTTTATTACTCTTTGGTGCAAAGGCTGCCCGGCCTTTGGTTATGTTCTAGTTATGCACAAGTACCAGAGTATTGCTCTTATTCTTGTATATTTCGCGGCAGGAGAATATGAAAACTCGTGCCTTTATCACTGCTCCTGCAGCTGATAGAGCCGTGCATTTCATTAACAAGATTCTTTACGATCGTAAGCCCTACGCCCGCATGTCCATCACCTTTTGTTGTTTTTATCGGTGTGAACAAGTCAGGCAGAATCTCTGCTGGTATGCCCGGCCCGTCGTCGGCTACGCATATTTCAAAGTGCGCTTTTCCATCGACGTTTACCTGATCCTGAGTGTAGACCATAACCAGGCCTTCTGCAGGAAGTGCCTCAACTGCATTTTTTACCAGATTGGTATAAATCTGTTTGAGTGCGTCCGCATTGGTCAACATGGGGGGCATGCTCTCATCCAGGTTGAGGCTTATTTCTATATCGTGGGCAGCGAACAGAGAGGTCTGGAACATATGGGACAGGTCGGCCACGAGGGCATTGACGTCAACCGGAACGGCTTCGCTGTTATCAACAACGCTTGATTCCGAGAGTTTTTCCAGTATCGAGTTGATTCGGAATATCTCGCTCCTGATGGTTTCCAGGTCCTGTTGCGCCGGATCATCACCTTCAAGCTTGATACCGAGAATTTCGAGATAATTATTGATGATGCTGAGAGGGTTGCGGATCTCATGTATTACTTCCCTTGCTCGTGCTTTCAGGATTTGATCCGGGTCCGTTTTATTGCCGTCATCAGCTTCTTTGCGGAATTCGCTCAAGGAAGAACTGATGGTGCTGGCTATTTCGTTGGCAAAGCGCTTTATCAGGTTCTGTTGCTTCGATAATGACGGTAGCTGGGCCTCATCGATACCCAGCAGCAGAGTGCCTATGGCCGCGTTATGAAGAATCAGCGGCATGCATAGCAGGCCTTCTTTGCCGCTGAGGCCAATCAGCTGAAGATCCACGATAGACAGGGCATCCTGCTCCAGTTCGAAGGAATTAATCGGGCTCATCTCCAGCAGGGCATCAGTTACAATACTGCGGCCGGGTTCAAGCGGTATCTTTATATCCTGAAAGTGCGGTCCGCTTTCAGCAGTGGATATAGCCTGAAGCCTGTCGCTGGCTGCGTCATAGAGAAAGAGTATGCAGTTGCTGACGCCAAACAGAATTGAAATATTTTGTTTTAACGCAAGTAATAAGGCCTGTTTTCCTTCTATGCGGGAAAGGTGCTGGTGAACGCCGTCGAGCATTGCGATGTTTCGAATCTGCTCTGCAAGCTGGACCTGTTTTAGCTGGTCGTTAGCGTGAATTATTTTTGCGGGACCGCTATCGATATCGTCAGTAATAAAATCAACTTCGTATTCACTGGCAATATCCCCGATTTTTTCAATGCAGTTCCTTAACAATCTGTCTACTGCTGCTTCGGAAAGCCCAAAAAGTCGTTCGGCGGCATGCAGTGCTTCATCGGGATCCTGTTTGAATTGCTCATGGCTTAGCAGGTTGGCCAGGTTAGTAATTTTAACCAGTGGGTGTGCATCCAGAATTTTATCTACAGGCTCATGATGATACAGAATGGCATCCGCAAGAAACGGGTTGCTATCATGTTTTCTGAACAGGCCCGAGCCCACATGATAATGCGTGGAGTCGAACTCTTCGTTTTCCATATCATGGAGATGCTCGTCCTCATTGAGCTGGGCTAGCGCTGTTGTGTATTTTTCAGGGTGGGCAGCCTCCATTATCAGCTGGCCTGAATCATGCAACAGGCCAGAAAGCCAGGCCTCATCAAGGTTCTTGTAATTGATGTGTTCAGCAAGCTGCTCTGCTATACAGGCGCAAAATATGGAGTGATACCAGTGCTGCTTGAGAAATGTTAGCCGTTCCTGATTGCTGCGAGAGAAAAACTGCTGGACCGCCGATGTAATGGCGATGCTCTTGATGGTATGAATACCCAGTCGAGCGAGTGATTGCTCCAGGTTCTTTTCACTTGTACAGTTGCCGCCACAGGCCGAAATGATTTTCACACACAGCGCGGGGTCCCTGCGTATGACATTGGCCAGTTGCTCGAAAGAGACATTTTCATCCTGGCAGGTGTCGAGAAAGTGCAACAGCACATGCGGAAGCGTCAGAAGCTTGTCAGCATCCGTCTTCTGGAGAATTTGTTTGGCTTCTTTTTGCATGTGGTGTCTTTGATTTTTTTATTAATTTTGCCTGGAAACTACATTCCGGGATTTACGCAGCTCTGCGCCGTTAAAAATGTAAAGAAAAACGACACGTTTTACTGTATCTAAAATGAATATGCAAGAATCATGCTTATTTAGAAATTCCTTTTATTATCAATAAGATATATATGTTAACAGTTTTATGCCGACGATTTCTGTAAACCGGGTCGACATAAATGGCGGTTAGAAGAATGGTACAGTCTCAACCGGACACGGGATAATATCCTTTGAAGCATTGAATTTAAATGCCTGGGGGCAGAGAATGAATGCAGCAATGGTAGGTGAGCGACTCGATGGCAAAGAATAGTTTAACAGCACTGCTTCTTCTTTTTGTTCCTTTATCGGTTTCGGCACAAACGTTTACCAATGATGAATATGGTTATTCGGTTGAAATCGATGACAGTTTTCAGCTGACACAAAACAATCATGCAACATATTTCAGGTCGGATGATAATGATAGTGTCGTTATCATAAAGAACTGGCCGGGGCTTGATGATGATGCGGCCAGGGATTATTTACAGCAGGGCTACCAGGACGAGCGCATTGCACTGGTCTCGGTCAATGAGCCGGAAGAGATAAATGTTGATAATGGCAAGGGTCTTCAGGTTGATATTCAAGCCATTATTGATCGCAAACTGATGCAGGGTATAGCCGCCAGTTATATAGGCAACAACGGCCAGGGCATGGTGGTTGTGATTTCGGCTTCCAGTGATAACTGGGACAAGCTGGCACCTGTGGCACAGAAAATCGCTGCAAGCGTTAAATTCTCCGAATATAGTGCAGTCCGCAATGCGCAGGACTGGTATTACATGCTGGCTGGAACAAGGTTGTCGTTGCCCGGCTCTGTCAATGACACGAGGCGAAGAGAAGATATCTACTTTTGTTCTGATGGCAGTTTTAAACATCGCATGTCCTCATCGGCCAGCCAGGAACTGGATTACGGTTCTACATATGGTTTCTCGACAAGAACCCGGTCGGGTTCCTGGAAGGTCGTGGATGATGCGGGAAAAAGCCGCCTGGTTATGCGTTACGGGAGCGGACGTGACGAGTCGGCTATTATCGAAGACAGAAACGGGCAAACATTTGTGGATAACCAGCGTTTTTACATGATGAGAAATAACCGCTGCAGATAACACATAGCCAGGGATGGTTATATAGATAAGGCTAAAGATATTTACTCTCGCAGAGGCGCAGAGAACGCAAAGGAAGATTAATAAATCGGTACTGTTTGTCCAAAAACACGTGTCCTCTCTGCGCTCTCTGCGCCTCTGCGAGAAAATAGTATGTTAAAACTTCAGCATAGGCTGGGTTCCCGCGTATACGGGAATCGACAACAACTGTCAGATCAAGCCTGATTTACTACACATTAGTGTTAGCCGCAAAAAACGCAAAAAGCACTCACTTTTATTTCAAAAAAATAAAATATCCTGTTAGCGCCCTTCGCGTAATTCGCGGCTAACTACGGACTATGCTGCTTGTCTGCGCCTGCCAACACCTATCAGGCCGAGCAGTCCGGAGCCAAACAACCATATTGCAGCAGGTACTGGCACAGGGCTTACAGAAACAGAGCAGTTACCCGAGCCGCTGATATTGGCGCTGCCCGGAGTGATGCAGGCTGAATTGAAATCGTCTGCATTGACGTTGGTGTCAATACCATTGGGTAGTCGGGCAATGCTCATGGTGATACTGCCGGAGTCTGCGCCGGTGAAGCTGTTGCCTTCGGCAAATGCCCCAAGCTCGCTGCCGATGCTGTCGTAGACTACCGAGTCTACAAGTGTATCGCCAAGCAATAATGCAACAGCATCTCCATTGTCTCCGCCATTTTGAAGCCAGCTTCCCGAGGATACGTCGATATCGCAATTGGCAACAGCCTGCGTATCGCTGCACAAAACAAGATAGCCGCCCTCGGAGATAAACAAACCTGACAGATCGAAAGAATTATATGCACTTCCGTTTGTGCCGTTTATAAGATCAAGAGTGTAGCCGTCAAGCAGTACTGAATTCGTGCCCGAATTATATAATTCGATGAATTCAGCAGTGTCGCCACCTGGCTGATCGTAATCAATCTCGTTGATCATGACGGCTGCATGAATTGATGTTGATGTTCCCAGCCAGAGAATACCGGCGTTGATGAGATATGCAGGATTGGTTTTTTTTGTTTTCAGAATCATTTCCATTATGAACTCCCTGTGTCCATTGATGCCTTTACGGCGGTTAAACAAATAAGATTGATACATCATGTATGCAATCGCGGTAACAGAATGCAATTCCTGTACCAGAAAACTAATTATGTTTGGCATCAAATGGTTGAAAAAAATACTGGAACTGGACGAATTACATTGTGTAAAAAAGACAAGAAAAATTTGTAAGGCCAGTCCTACAAATTATGGATTTTTTTACATTTGAAGTTAAAGTGAAAAATACTTGATGGCCGTCAAGTTGTTAATATTTCAGGTTTGTAAAATGAGCATCACAATAACTATTAAAACTTTTTAACTAGATCTGGGGGTCTTATATGCAGCAGTGGATAGATATGATTTTTGGTAATACGGTCGGTACCATGAGTATTGGCGTAGTATTTGGAACAATTGCAGTCGCAGCGTTTCTTGTAACCATGCTGGTGGTCAAATCAAGCGATCATAAATAAAAACAGGGGCAAGGTTCGAGTGGCAAGTGGCGAGGGAATGCCGGAAAAGGTAGCTAATGATTATTAAACCCTTGCCACTCTTAACTTTCCGCTCGCCACTGAAGTTTGGTGGGCCTGGAAGGACTCGAACCTTCGACCAATGGATTTGAGTCCACTGTTCTAACCTTGCACTATCGCGCCCTGCTACAGGCGCATGAACAAACTGATGGGAAATTGGTGGGCCTGGAAGGACTTGAACCTTCGACCGATCGATTATGAGTCGAGCGCTCTAACCTTGCGCTATCGCGCCCCGCTACAGGCGCATGAACAAAGAGATGGGGGGATATGGTGGGCCTGGAAGGACTCGAACCTTCGACCAATGGATTATGAGTCCACTGCTCTAACCAACTGAGCTACAGGCCCCGTAGGAAGTGTGCGATTCTAAATGATCTGTAGATTTTTTCAGCAGGTTTTATCAGCTATTACTGTCATCACCCAGGAAGCTGCGCAGATGCTCGGCACGGCTGGGGTGGCGCAGTTTGCGCAGGGCCTTGGCTTCTATCTGGCGTATACGCTCACGGGTTACGTCGAATTGCTTGCCTACCTCTTCCAGTGTGTGGTCGGTATTCATGTCGATACCAAAACGCATGCGCAACACTTTGGACTCGCGTGCGGTCAGGGTGGTCAGGATATCCTTGGTTGATTCACGCAGCGACTCGCTGGTCGCGGAATCATCAGGCGAGAGGATGTTGAGGTCCTCGATGAAATCACCAAGATGTGAATCTTCATCATCACCAATAGGCGTTTCCATTGAAATCGGCTCTTTGGCGATTTTCAAAACCTTGCGAACCTTGTCTTCAGGCATTTCCATCTTTTCGGCCAGTTCTTCAGGGGTAGGTTCACGGCCCATTTCCTGCAGCATGGCGCGGAAGATGCGGTTGAGCTTGTTAATGGTCTCGATCATATGCACAGGAATGCGAATAGTGCGGGCCTGGTCAGCGATCGAGCGCGTGATGGCCTGGCGAATCCACCATGTGGCGTAGGTCGAGAACTTGTATCCGCGGCGATATTCAAATTTATCAACAGCTTTCATCAGGCCGATGTTGCCTTCCTGAATCAGGTCGAGGAACTGCAGGCCGCGGTTAGTGTATTTTTTCGCAATCGAAATGACGAGGCGCAGGTTGGCTTCGACCATTTCTTTTTTCGCACGGCGTGCCTTGGCTTCACCGATCGACATCTTGCGGTTGATTTCCTTGATTTCGGGAATACCGAGGCCGTACTCGTTTTCGAGCGCAGCCAGTTTCTGCTGGGTCAGCTTGATTTCCGGTGCAAGTTCAGTCAGTGCCTGTGAGTACTCATGGCCCGCACAATATTCATCAACCCAGTTAACATTGGTTTCATTTTTCGGGAACGTGGTAATCATGATCTTGCGCGGCATATGTGCGCGATTAACCGCAAGGTCAAGAATGTGGCGCTCGAGCATGCGAATGCGTTCAATGGTCTTGTGCAGATCCACTGTCAGCTTTGATACGGTTATAGGCGTGTACTTGAAGCCGAGAAAGGCGGCTGCCATTGAATGGCGGGCTTTTTCTGTGGCTTCCGGATCGCCTTTAGCGAAGGTGTTGACCGTTCTGGTATGCGCGCGCTTGATCTTGGTGAAGAGCTTTTTGACGTCTTCAGGATCAAGGCCAACATCAACGGGTTCGGCTTTTTCACTGGATTTGCCAGCGGCAGCGAGCTTGGCTTCTCTGGCTGCATTTTCAAGGGCCTCGGCTGCAAGACGGTCAAGCTCTTCGTCGCTCTTGTGAAAATCAGCAACCAGGTCATTTAAACGGGATTCGCCTTCTTCAACTCTCTCCCACATATCAAGCACAGTGCCTACGGTATGGGGGTTGGTGGCGAGGGCTTCCAGCACCTGTTTCAGGCCTTCTTCGATGCGTTTCGCAATTTCGATTTCGCCTTCACGCGTCAGCAGCTCAACGCTGCCCATTTCGCGCATGTACATGCGCACCGGGTCAGTGGTGCGCCCAAGCTCGGTTTCAATCGATGCCAGGACGGCAACGGCTTCTTCGGTGGTGTCATCATCGGCTTCGCTCACCGAGCTGTCACTGAGGATCTGTGATTCGCCTTCCGGTGCGGTTTCGCACACGGTAATACCCATATCGTTTATGGTGTTAATAATGTCCTCGACCTGGGAGGGGTCGACGATACCTTCCGGCAAATGGTCATTCACTTCGGAATAGGTCAGGTAGCCTTGTTCCTTACCCTTGGCGATAAGTACTTTAAGACGAGATTTCTGTGCTTTTTCAGTTGCTTGTGATGCCATTTAAGTGCTGCCAGTCATGAGTGCAAGATATCGAACGAATCGACCATTTTATCATCGATTATTCGGTAGGGCTATATAGATGGGGGTTGGGCACGTATTTTTCAATGGCTTGCTGTTTGAAAACGCGCATCTTTTTAGACCCCTCCTGTGGGAGCTGGTGAAAAATAATCAGCTTGATGACAGGTGAAATTAGACAGATTGATACCGGTTCAGTTCGGCATAAGCGGACCATATCTGCCTGTTATTAAAATAGACGCCCTGGTTTGCAAAATATTCACTAATGTGGTGATGCCACAAGCTTGTACTTAACTATGGTGCTGGTAGCATATGTCCCACGGGTCGCTTGTGAGGGCGGTTCCGGCATCATGTATTACTCGGCTATATATTAAGGAAGCAATGTAATGGTTAGTCTTGAAACACCCGTTTGTGATTTCGATCAGGATATCGTTGATTTTTCCCTGCCAGGCGTTGACGGCAGGACATGGGATGTGGAGTCGTGTCGTGGCGAAAACGGCTTGCTGGTCATGTTTATCTGTAACCACTGCCCTTATGTGAAAGCGATTCGCGAGCGCATCGTGCGGGATACGCGTGAATTGATGGGCCTGGGTATCAATAGCGTTGCCATCATGTCGAATGACCCGCAAGAGTACGAAGAAGATTCGTTCGAGAATATGAAGATCATCTCGCAGCAGTATGATTTCCCTTTTCCTTACCTTATCGATGAAACGCAACAGGTGGCCAGGGCTTACGGTGCGGTATGTACCCCGGATTTCTTTGGCTATAACAAGGATCTCAAGCTGCAATACCGCGGCCGCCTCGATGCCAGCAGGAAAGAAACCGCAGAGGGCGATGTCAGGCGTGACCTGTTCGAGGCCATGAAGCTGGTTGCTCAAACCGGCCGCGGCCCGGAAGACCAGATCCCCAGCATGGGTTGCTCCATCAAGTGGAAGTC
>CALLCZ010000067.1 GCA_937998645.1 uncultured Gammaproteobacteria bacterium | reverse complement strand
AGGCCTGCAGTGCACCATCGAAATGCCCGGTCAATGCATAGCCAAGAGCCAGCATTCTTGCAGGCACCCATGTCAGTATGGCCTGAAAAAGTATGGCGACAGCAGCAAGGCTGTCGTTCAGGCCATCCTGTTTACTGAGCTGGGTTGTGAGTCGATACAGCAATGCGCCTGCAGGTCCGAAAATGACAAACCAGAAGATGACGGCGAAGATGCGTTCGTTGGCAACATGCAATATCGCGCGGGTTACATCGCTGGTTTGCTGATCGGGCGCTATGGAAGCCGCCCGTTCCGTTAACGCGCCGGCATAATGCAGGGCCTCATCTTCATCGCCGAGGCGGCGTGCATCCAGGTAGTATTCGATATCGCTACCAAGACAGGCGGGACCAAGGCTGTATGCAAATACCAGGACACCGAACAGCAGGTAAGGAAAATCCAGCATGAAACCGGATAACAGGTACTGGATTACGGTTATGGTCAAAATCGGAATAGAAAGCACGGCAATGATTTGAACCACGCCATTTGTGTGAATGTAGCGTGTTACAGCGTTTGTGTAATATTCAAACCACGATAAGTCGCGGAGATCGTGCAAATGCCTGAATGCACGATCGAATAATAAACCGATGATGATGGATATGAGTGCCATAAATTACCGTATTGCACTAATAATAGCCTGCAACCAGCTTTTTTCAGGCAAGTAAGCTAGAAAGTTTATCCCAGTCAAATCCGATACCAGGATCGGTCTTTCGTCCTGGAGCAATATCTGAATGCCCTGCTATTCGTTGTGTTGTGATCGAGGGATAGTGCTGGCATAAACATTTCACCAGTTCGACCAGTGATTCGTACTGCCTGCTTTCAAACGGATCTGTATCCGTGCCTTCCAGTTCAATGCCGATTGAAAAATCATTGCAGCACTCATCGCCCTGGTAACAGGACTTGCCCGCGTGCCATGCGCGTTTATCGAATGGCACAAACTGGATAAGTCTGCCATCACGTTTGATGAGTACATGGGCAGAAACTTCCAGCTGATGTATTTGTTGAAAATAGGGATGAGCATTCGCCTGCAGTGAGTTGGTGAACAGCTGCGCTATGTAATCGCCGCCATATTCACCGGGGGGCAGGCTGATTGAATGGATAACCAGCAGGTTGATATCAGCGCCTTCGGGCCTGTCATCCATATTCGGTGAAGGTATAAAATCAGCCTCGTCGAGTAAATGGCTAGCAGGGTTTATCTGCATTAAAGCAAATCCATTAAAGCTAAATCCGGTAAGCGCTGCGTGTCATCACTTTTGACATTGCCTGCATCAGCTTTTTTACCGGTTCCGGCAGTGTTTCGCCGCCATGGTCCAGCGCTGTGGTTGCATGCCCGGCTTCATCGATTTTCATTTGTTCGAGAATCGCGCGGCTGCGTTTGTCAGTTTCGGGAATTTTACCGAGATGCTCGTCGAGGTGCTCAACAACCTGGTGTTCTGTTTCAGCGAGGAAACCCAGGTTCCATTTATCACCAAGAGCACCGGCAAATGCACCGATAGCGAATGAACCGGCATACCATAGAGGATTCAGCAGGCTGGTGCTTTCCCCCAGTTCCTTCAGGCGGTTCTCGGTCCACACCAGGTGGTCGTTTTCTTCCAGGGCGGCCTGTTCGAGCTTCTCACGCACCTCGTTATTACGTGCTGTAATTGACTGCCCCTGGTAAAGCGCCTGGGCGGATACCTCGCCCGAGTGATTGACTCGCATCAAGCCGGCGACATGCCTGCTTTCAGCTGCGTCCATCGGGCACTCTTCGATGTCCTCGGCCGGGTACGGACGATGTGTCATCAGCGGCTTGCCAATAACAGTGCGCAGGGCGGTATCGGCATGAATCAGGAAATGGTCGATTGGGCTGTAGTGTCGCATAACGGGCTCGCTGTATTTGAAATCATTCTGCCTTGCTGTGATTACACATACAATACCCATAATTCTACTTACAGGAGTGGCCAATGTCTTATTACCGGTACCATGTTTTTTTCTGCACCAACAAACGCGAGCGGGGCGAGCAATGCTGTGAGCAGTGCAATGCGACTGAAATACGCAACTACGCCAAGGCGCGGATCAAGCAGCTGGGTCTGTCAGGCCAGGGAAAGGTCAGAATCAACAGCGCGGGTTGTCTCGATCGATGTGAACTCGGACCTGTCATCGTGGTTTACCCCGATGACGTCTGGTACACCTACCTCGATCGGGAAGATGTCGATGAAATAATCGACGAACACCTGGTCAACGGCCGAGCTGTAGACAGACTGAAAATATAACGAAATTCTGATTAATTCCGTTCGCCCTGAGCCTGTCGAAGGGTATGGTGGCTAACTTCATGATATTGCAGTATTGCTGACAAATGGTTCGACAAGGCTCTCCTGAGTGTGTCGAAGGGCTCACCATGAACGGTAGTATTAATCAGAGTTTCCATAACATATTGAAATATATAAAGACTTTGCGGGGTGTGCTGAAATAGGGGATAAACCTTAAATTAACCTTAAAAAGTGCTTGACAGGGGTATTGTTATATTAGATAATTCTAATACGCTCATTTGATGAGACAGAATTTAACTCCTCCATCCTCCCTTTGGTGGTTTTTGCGCGGATCCTTTGGTCCGCGCCTTTTTTTGCCTGGAATAAAGTAAAAGTGCTTGTCGCTATTGGCTGTTTTCTGTATCATTGCGCGTCTTTGTCTCGCGCCATGCGCCTGACCATAACCTTGATTTGACTGGATTATTCGATGAAAACTTACAGCGCCAAAGCTGAAACTGTAGAACGGGACTGGTTCCTGATCGATGCCGATGGCAAAACACTGGGTCGCCTGGCCACAGAGGTTGCACGCCGTTTACGTGGCAAGCATAAAGCGGTTTACACTCCGCACGTCGATACCGGTGATTACATCGTTGTAATCAATGCCGAAAAAGTAAAAGTGACCGGCAACAAGGCAAAAGATAAAATGTATTACAACCACTCGGGCTACATGGGTGGATTGAAAGAAATCAATTTCGAAGACCTGATTCAGAAAGCGCCCGAGCGCGTGATTGAGACAGCCGTAAAGGGCATGTTGCCGAAGAACCCGCTGGGTCGTGCAATGTACCGCAAACTGAAGGTCTACGCAGGTAAAGAACACAAACACACCGCACAACAGCCGCAAGTGCTGGAAATTTAAGGGTACTAAAATGGCAGAAAGTTACTACGCAACCGGTCGTCGCAAAACATCAAGCGCACGTGTATACCTGAGTAACGGTAGCGGTGAAATCACAGTTAACGGCAAACCGCTGGACCGTTTCTTTGGACGTCAGACAGCACGCATGGTCGTGCGTCAGCCGCTCGACGTTGTTGAAATGAATGACAAGTTCGACATCAACATCAAGGTAAGCGGTGGTGGTATCTCGGGTCAGGCAGGCGCTATTCGTCATGGCATTACCCGTGCGTTGATGGAATATGATGGCGAGCTTCGCAAGGACCTGCGTAGAGCCGGTTTCGTAACACGCGATGCACGTGAAGTAGAGCGCAAGAAAGTCGGCCTGCGCAAAGCGCGTCGCGCTACTCAGTTCTCGAAACGTTAAAAACGTTTCGAGAAGTGGCGAGGGACGAGTCACGAGGGGCAAGGGAAATCCAAAGGGAGATTGGATGCAATGGAAGCACTCAAGAATCTTGATGTCTGGAAGCGGGCTTGTCGTTTATCTGTTGACCTGTACCAAGCTACAAATAACTGTAAAGAGTACAGTTTCAAAGACCAGTTAACACGTGCAGGTCTTTCCATTGCATCAAATATAGCTGAAGGTTATGAGCGTGACAGTGTTCCTGCGCGACTTCAGTATCTCAAAGTTGCTAAAGGATCTTGCGGTGAGGTATGGACGCAGTTAATGATTGCACGCTCTGCAGGATTCATGGAGCCAAAAGCATGTAGAGATTTAGAGTGCGAGACAGTAGAGATCTCAAATATGATTTGGGGTTTAATCAAACACTATAATAATAAAAATTAAAACCTCGCCACTTGTCCCTCGTAACTCGCACCTGTTTTTTGGGGAATCGTCTAACGGCAGGACTACGGACTCTGACTCCGTCAATCTAGGTTCAAATCCTAGTTCCCCAGCCATATAAATAGAAAGACCCCTTAATAGGGGTCTTTCTATTTATATTGATGTGGGTTCTGTATTTGGACCTTGTTCAACAAAATCGCCTGGAGCGATTTTGAACGCACTAAGTGCGGCCCCGAAGGGGTGTAGCCCATGGATGGGCGGAATAATCCTTGTTCCCCAGCCATTCATAAAAAAAGCCCCTGAACAGGGGCTTTTTTTATGAATTCCTGTGGGAGGTCAGGAGGGAATCTCGGGTTCAAAAAATCGCCGGGAGCGATTTTGAACGCGCGAAGTGCAAGCCGGAGAAGCGGGTTCCCGTGGATGGTGCGAACGATGCTGATTCTCCAGTCATGCAATACAAAGGCCGGGCGCTTTCGCCAGGCCTTTTTAATATGTGCATGGCGCTCATGATGTGCATTCCACTCTGTTATTTTCCTTCCCGGTAAATAATTATGTGGGGTCTTCAAGGCTGTAGTGAAGATATGCTCGTGTGTAAGTGGCGGGTACATGGGTGAGATGCAGCGGTGGCCATCCAGGATCCATAGATATCTGAAATATAGCCATCGTGCATGTTAATGTATAAAACATGAAGGCAAAAGTCGCTAAATTGCATGAAATTGAGTTAATTCATCAAATAGCTTCAGGTTTTGCATGTTGTGCACAATTTGATCAAATATCGCTACAATGTTTGAGGAATTTGTTGCTGATATACGGGCAAATGATTGAAAAAAAACACTATAGAACTTGCAATTTGGTTAATTGTGCATATACTCCCTCGTAACTCTGTATTGGTGAATCGTAATTCACTTATACAGAGCTGCATTCGAATGTTTTTGCTTGTTCATACAAGACCCGGTAAACGGGCGACATTTTGGGGAAGTGATAGGCGCTCGAATGCTTATTTTGTAATCATAGCTATGATAATAAAACAACTAATGCAGGAGTCTTGCATAATGAAAAAAACTTTAATCGCAACAGCCGTTGCAGCGGGAATGCTGGCTACCGGAGCCGCTCAAGCAGATCCTACCGTATACGGTATTCTTCACTTAAGTATCGATACCTTCTCTGATGATCACTACTCTGGTGGTAATATCGTGAAACCCGGTTCCCCAGAAATGAGGAGCAATACATCGGCGATCGGTGTCAAGGGTTCCGAAGACCTCGGTGGTGGCCTGAAGGCTATCTACAAGGCCGAGTTCAAGGTGGATCCGTTCAGCGGCTCAACCAGCCTGCAGCGTCGTGATATCTGGGTCGGCCTGAAAGGCGGCTGGGGTAAGGCAGCTGTTGGTACCATGAGCACCAACTACAAGCAGATGGGCGGCAAGATCGACCCGCTGTACAGGACCGTGGCTGAAGCACGTGGTATCCTGAACATGCAATCTGGAGCGCACGGTGGTGCCGGTACTGACGGCCAGGGTCGTCAGGAACAGACACTGCAGTACACCACGCCGAAGATGGCTGGTATCGAAATCGTGCTAAACACCACAATTTCAGCTGCTGATGCAGGCAACTGTAATACGACGGGACTGGATAATACAGACGCCGGCTGTGATGAAACGATCGGTGCCGGTATCCGCTGGTCCAACAAGAACTGGCTGCTGTTTGCTGATTACCTCGATCCTAACCAGTCTGGTACAGGCGCATTCGGTGCTCCAACTACAGGTGCGTTCCAAGATGAATCAATTGCCAAGGTCGGCGGCAAGTGGTCCAACAAGGCCTTCCAGGTGGGTGCTCAGTACGAAATGACTGAAGACCAGCTGGGCGGTGACTACATGTTCCTGAACGGCCTGTGGAACATCAACAGCAAGAATGCTGTGACAGTTTCCTATGGTCAGCAGGACAAGATCTCCAGTGCCTATAACCTGGCTTATGTTTTCTCGATGAGCAAGCAGACCAACGTTTATGCAGCGTGGGGTTCAGTTGAAGCCGACTCCACCGGCAGCTACGGTGCTATAGGTACCGATGAGAATGGCGTAGCAAGGGAAGACGGCAGCGTACTTTCTCTGGGTATCCGCAAGAGCTTCTAATTTGTTAACTATCTAGTTAATAAACAAAGCTTGAAAAAAACGGGATCTTCGGATCCCGTTTTTTTTTACCTAAATAATTTTCATCGCAAAGACGCAAAGTATTTTATTTACCGCAGAGGCGCTGAGACGCAGAGAAAACTTGAGCTGTTTGCAATAATGCACAATGAGATTGGCAAGCCCCTGTATCGTCCTTATGGTTTGTCGCTATCAAAAACAGAAAAAAACCTCTGCGCCTCTGCGTCTCTGCGGTAAAATTCAGGCCTTTAATTATTATCGACAAGATGAAGCGGGGGAGGATCCTATGACCCAGGATGAAATGAAGAGAAAGGCAGCCGAGGCTGCTATGGAATACGTGGTGACGGATTCGATCGTTGGTGTCGGCACCGGCTCTACGGTCAACCACTTTATCGACCTGCTCGCTGATATCAAGGGGAAGATTGAGGGTGCCGTGTCCAGTTCGGAAGCCTCGACCGAGCGCATGAAAAAGCACGGTATCCGTGTTTATGACCTGAATGAAGTCAATGAGCTGCCGGTCTATATCGACGGTGCCGATGAATCTGATCACTACCTCAACCTGATCAAGGGTGGCGGCGGCGCGCTGACGCGCGAGAAAATCATTGCCGGCGCCGCTGACAAGTTTGTCTGCATCGCCGACGAAACCAAGCTGGTCGATGTGCTGGGCGCATTCCCGCTGCCGGTTGAAGTCATCCCGATGGCGCGCAGTTATATCGCGCGTGAACTGGTCAAGCTGGGCGGGCGTCCGGTGTGGCGCGATAGTTTCATTACCGACAACGGCAACATCATTCTCGATGTGCATGATTTCGAAATCATGGAGCCGATCAGGATGGAAAACGAAATCAACAAACTGGCCGGCGTGGTTACCGTCGGCATATTCGCCAACCGCCCGGCGGATGTGTTGATACTGGGTACACCGGAAGGCGCCAGGACTGTTTATTCCAAATAAATAACGTCTGTATCAACGCAAAGGCGCTAAGGCGCAGAGGGCGCAAAGATATTTGTTGTTAGTGCAGGGGCGGCCCTTCGGCTTCTCTCAGCACAGGCTTCAGCCGCGAACAACGCGAAAGGCGCAAATAAATTTTAATTATTGAAACATTTCGCGCCATTGGCGATATTTGCGGCAATAAACATCCTGCAAGGCGATAACAATTCGCGGCTGAGCCGCTCCTACGGTAATTCAATGATCTGATCAAGGACCATTGTCGCAAGGTTTTCCTCGCCACTCGTCCCTCGTCCCTCGTCCCTTTCATATCTGTTATAGTCGCGTTATAACACAAACAATAAGCGCACTTTCTATAGCGACAGATGACGACCAAATACATCAAAAAAATTCTTGAAGCGCACGTTTATGATGTTGCCGTGGAGACACCACTGGAGCCTGCGCTCAACCTGAGCAAGCGTCTTAACAACCGCGTATTGATGAAACGCGAAGACCTGCAAAGCGTGTTCTCGTTTAAATGCCGCGGCGCCTATAACCGCATCTACCAGTTGATGAAGCAGAAAAAAATCAGCGGCGTGATTGCGGCTTCTGCGGGCAATCATGCCCAGGGCGTGGCGCTGGCTGCGACCCGTCAGGGTATCGATGCCACCATCGTCATGCCCAAGACCACACCGGATATCAAGGTGAAGGCGGTTCAGGCCAGGGGCGGCAAGACGGTCCTGGTCGGTGACGCCTACGATGATGCTTACCAGTATGCTATCAAGCTTGCTAAAGAAAAGAAGCTCGAGTTCATTCATCCCTATGATCATCCCGATACCATTGCCGGGCAGGGTACCATCGGCATGGAAATTCTTCGTCAACACAATGATGGCATACACGCGGTGTTTGTGCCTGTTGGCGGCGGTGGCCTGATTGCGGGTGTGGGCGCTTATATCAAGTACCTGCGGCCGGAGACAAAAATTATCGGCGTCGAGCCGGAAGATGCAGCCGGCATGGCCGAAGCATTGCGCAAGAACCGGCGTGTGGTGCTGAATAATGTCGGTATCTTTGCTGATGGCGTGGCTGTGAAGCAGGTGGGCCGCGAGACCTTCCGCATTGCAAAGCTGTGTGTGGATGATGTGATCTGTGTTTCGACCGACGAGATCTGTGCCGCCATCAAGGACATCTTCGACGATACCCGCTCGATCATGGAGCCGGCCGGCGCACTCGCCGTTGCCGGCATGAAGAAATACGTTGCGAAAAAACAGATCGAGGACAAGACGCTTGTTGTGATCAATAGCGGCGCCAACATGAATTTCGACCGGCTCAGGCACGTCTCCGAGCGCGCCGAGCTGGGTGAAAAGCGTGAAGCGCTGTTCGCTGTCACTATTCCGGAAAGGCCGGGCAGTTTCAGGACATTCTGCAAAACCATCGGCAAGCGCGGCATCACTGAATTTAACTACCGTTATTCGGACGATGATGATGCGCAGGTGTTTGCCGGTGTGAAGCTGGTCAATGGTCTCAAGGAAAAAGAAGAATTGCTGCGTAAGCTGAAGGCGAATGGCTACCCGGTGGTGGACATGACCGACAATGAAATGGCAAAGAACCATGTGCGCTACATGGTCGGCGGCCGTTTTCCCAATGTCAGCAATGAAGTGCTGTATCGTTTCCAGTTTCCCGAGCGACCGGGTGCGCTGCTTGATTTTCTGACCCGCATCGGCAAGCGCTGGAACATCAGCCTGTTCCATTACCGTAATCATGGCGCAGCCTACGGCCGTGTACTGGTGGGTTTGCAAACCCCCGCCGATGAGCGCAAGGAACTGGTCAGCTATATGGACAAGCTGGGTTATCGCTACTGGGAAGAGACCGAGAATCCGGC
>CALLCZ010000066.1 GCA_937998645.1 uncultured Gammaproteobacteria bacterium | reverse complement strand
GACTGAATTGTAGCAGTTCAGACAGTTGCCGTTGGTTTTTATCAAGCCTGTGCTCGAGATTCAGCGACTTATGCTCTCGCAGAGGCGCAGGGCGCGCAGAGAAAATATAGATTGGTTTCTCACAAAAAATACAGATCCATCTTTTGCATTACTGGTGCCTTGGCGAGAGATTATAAAGCCTTCACTCTCGCCAGGGCGCAAAGCTCGCAAAGTGTTTATTTAAATAGTTGTATTAGCCAACCTCTGCGTCCTCAACGCCTCTGCGAGAGTGATTTTTATATGGCCAATCCGGCTTGTACAGATAAACCATCATGGTCTGAGTTTTAGCTAATATGACACTGACTGTCAGATCGAGTCCTGACTATTACAACTAAATTCAATCCAGTCTTGCGTCCAGGTTACGCTGCTATGGCCCCGTTGGATCGGGTTTGAACACGAGGTAGGTGATTTCATTCATTCTTAACGGAGCAGTTTGAATGACATTGGTCACGCTGACACTGGCTTCGGCATCACTGTCGAAATAAGCAATGTACATCGGCCCAACCCTGATGCCAGGATCGCATGATATTGTTGCCATCGTACCTGAATCGGTTCCGTCACAATCCGTGTAAACCTCAGCAACGATCGCAATAGCTGGCACAGTCGATGATTGTATAATCTCGTCTCCACGCTCAACAACACCGCTGCCACCCAGTACATCGGCCATGAGCCAAGCATGATCCCCGAGTTGAGGATCTAAAGCGAACGCTGTATTGATGATGCCTTGAGCCTCGTTTCGGCTTGGCAGGCTGATATCGATATCGACACCTGGCAAATTCTCATTCAATACAAGCTTGAGCGTATTGACAGTAGCATAATCGACTCCTTTGCTGAACTTCAAAAATGCCTCTTCGTTCTTCAACACTTGCAGTGAGTAGTCGCCATTGACATCGGTAGTAGCAGTGGGGTTGTATGCGCCGCCGGGGGCCGTATACACAGCTTCGACTTCAACACCTGCTTCTGCAGCCGTGTTTGTTAAATTGGTTACCGTGCCGCTGATTGTAAAAAACTCGTTCGCAGCAACCTCGATTTCAAGCACGGCGATTTCGCCTTTCCTGATCGGCGCCGTTTGTTTTTCACCTCCGACTGTAATGTCGACTTCGGCTTCGCTATCAAAGTAAGCGATATACATCGGCCCCAGCCTGCCTGCAGGGCATGGGCCTGTTGTCTCGTTCACAAGACTGTCTGTGCCATCGCAGGCTGTATATACCTCACCGAGGGGGACTAATGTTTTTGATTGTATAGAAATGGTTTTGCCAATCACTCCATCACCGCTTGCATCGACGACGTCGACCACCAGCCACGCAAAATCTTGCAGCCCAACGATACCAACACCAAAGGCTGTATCGATCACGAGTTGAGCCTGGTCTACCGTGGGTATCCCAACAGGATCGGCTGTAATACTGGCGCTTAACTTTGTCCTGGCCGTGTTGATGGTAGCGAATGTGTCTTTTGTAGCGTGCAGATAAAACGGGGCACCTGGTAATACTGTGAGTGAGAAGTTGTTCGTGGCATTGATGTTGGATTCAGTAACGGGATTCAGCGCATCACCCGGACTGCCGTAGACGCCTTCGATTGCAACACCGGGCTCTGCCTTATCATCGAGATTATTGATTGTTCCGGTGATTGAAACGAATTCATCAGCTACGATCGGGGCGGTATCCTCACTGCTGCAAGAGGCTACCAGATAAGCGGCTCCCAGCAGGCAGGCCAGGAAATATGCGGTTTTTCTTGCTGTCTTTGTCTTGCTCATGAGCACACCATCCTGCGGATTCCGGTTTAGCGCTGTTGAAACAATAAAACGATAAGATATTGTTTTAGCTTCAGATACTTTTCAAACATTAATGCATTTCCGATGCATATACATTGATATTTATCATCTAGTTGCGATATTTTCCGGGATTGCTGGCAAGGAGCGGACATCAGCCGTTCCAGAACCGTTTTCACACCCTCATCAATCCCGCACGTTTGTGTTAGCCTTTGTATTTTTGGGCGGCTTTACTTTACACACTGGAGACCAGCCATGCTGCAACTCAACGTTAACGGTCAACGCCACGAGGTGGCGATGGAAACCGATACGCCTTTGCTATGGGTACTGCGTGATGGCCTCAAACTCACCGGCACCAAGTTTGGCTGCGGTATAGCAATCTGCGGCACCTGCGTGGTGCTGGTTGACGGCAGGCCGGTACGCAGTTGCGTGACACCGGTGTCCGCTGTAATCGGCAAACACATTACCACCATCGAAGGCCTGTCCGACGATAACTCGCACGCGGTGCAACAGGCATGGATCGAGGAAGAAGTGCCGCAATGCGGTTACTGCCAGTCCGGCCAGATCCTTACCGCGGCCGCTTTGCTTGATAGTAATCCAGAGCCGACAGAGGCCGAGATCGAACAGGCCATGAGTGAGGTATTATGCCGCTGCGGCACCTACCCGCGTATCCGCATCGCGGTGAAGAAAGCCGCCCGGAAGGCCGCAGATAAGCACAAGGAGGCGTGAGATGAAAAAAGTCAAACTCACACGTCGCGAATTCCTGATTACCAGCACCGTAACCGGCGGCGGGCTGATGATTGCATTTTCCCTGGCCGGCTGCGAACAGGACAGGGGGCTTCAGGTGCAAACCGAAGCCGGGGGTGAGCTCCCGCCGGAGTCGGATGAAGGCGAGTTCAGGCCCAATGCCTGGCTGTCCATCAACAGTGATGACACTGTTACCATCCGGGTCGGCAGTTCGGAGATGGGGCAGGGTACGCTGACCGGTATTGCCATGCTGATCGCCGATGAACTCGATGCCGACTGGTCAAAGGTGCGTGCCGAACATGCACCGGCAGACGAGGCCTTTACCAATCCCATCATCGGCCGCCAGCATACCGGAGGCAGCACCGCGATTCGCGGATTCTGGCCGATCGTGCGCAAGGCCGGCGCGGTTGGCCGCGAGATGCTGATGCATGCGGCCGCACTGCAATGGGATGTCCATCCTGATGTTTGCCATACCGAGAACGGCGCGGTCATCCACGAGGCATGTGATCACCACAACCTGAGCTATGGTGAGCTTGCCGATGCCGCTTCGCAACTACCGATACCCGACAGCGTGTTTCTGAAAGAACCCGACGAGTTTGTTTTGATCGGAAAATCAATACCCAGGCTGGACACCCCTGACAAGGTCAATGGCAAGGCGGTTTTCGGTATCGATGTAGACCTGCCAGGCATGCTCACCGCCACTGTGGCGCGCTGCCCGGTAAAAGATGGCAAGATGATACGCTTCGATGCCGGCAAAGCGCTGGCACTGCCCGGAGTGAAACGGGTCGAAGCCATCAGTGCCGGAGTCGCGGTCATTGCCGATCACTACTGGGCAGCGAAGCAGGGGCGCGATGCACTCGATGTCGAGTGGGATACTGCCGCTAATGCAAGCCTCGACTCGGCAGGCATCGAGGCACAGTTCAAAGCTGTCGTGGACAGTGGGCTGATCGAACGTGACGACGGAGATATTACAGAGTCGCTTGGCGCCGCGGCCAAAACCCTGGAAGCGGTGTATTCCGTACCCTACCAGGCGCATGTGTGCATGGAACCGATGAACGCCACGGCCGATGTACGAAGCGATAGCTGCGATGTCTATGCACCGACCCAGGGCCAGACGTCCACACAGAATACAGCCATGCGCATAACCGGCCTGCCGCGTGAAAAAGTCAGGGTTCACACCACCTTCCTTGGCGGCGGCTTTGGCCGACGCTCGGAGCAGGACTTTATTGCCGATGCGGTGGAGTGTTCGAAGATAGTTGGTCAACCGGTTAAAGTCGTGTGGAGCCGTGAAGACGACATCATGCACGACCAGTACCGTCCATCCACGTATAACCTGCTACGCGGCGGCATCGATGCCAAAGGCAACATGCTCGCCTGGGAACACCGTATTGCCGGGCCGTCGATTATGGCGCGTGTTTCCGGCAGCGAGGGTGACGGGCACGACTGGTCCAGCACCGAAGGCGCGAAGAATATTCCCTATGCCATCGCCAATCAGCGCGTGACCTATGCCATGTCGAACACGCCGGTTCCGGTAGGCTTCTGGCGATCGGTGGGCAGTTCACAGAATGCCTATGTCACCGAGTGTTTTTTCGATGAGCTGGCAAAACTGGCCGGACGCGACCCGGTCGAGGCACGACTCGAACTGATGAATGAGCATCCGCGTCATGCAGGCGTGGTCAGGCTGGCTGCGAAGAAAGCAGGCTGGGGCAAAAAGCTGCCCAGCGGGCATGCACGCGGTATCGCCGTTGCCGAATCCTTCGCCAGTTATGTCGCGATGGTGGCAGAAGTTTCCATCGATAACGGCGACGTGCGCGTGCATCGCATGACCTGCGCTATCGACTGCGGTATGACCGTGAACCCGAACAGCATACGCGCCCAGATGGAAGGCGCTATCGTGTATGGCCTCACCGCCACCCTGAAAGGCGAGATCACCATCGCCGGCGGCCAGATTCAGCAACGCAATTTTGATGACTATCCATTGCTGCGCCTGGAAGAATGCCCCGACATCGATGTGCATATTGTCGACAGCGAACAGGCACCCGGCGGTGTCGGTGAACCCGGCGTTCCGCCCACCGCGCCCGCCGTGGCCAACGCGGTGTTCGCCCTGACCGGCAAACCGGTGCGCAGATTGCCTATACAAATCGCCTGATGGACCGCAGCACCGACAGCGAAGTTGTGCGTGCTGCCGTTGACTGGCTTGAGGAAGGCGCCGCCGTCATCCTGTTAACGGTTGCCCGCACCTGGGGCTCGGCACCCAGGCGGCCCGGTGCGCTGATGGTTATTCATCAGGATGGCCGCTTCGTGGGTTCCGTATCCGGCGGCTGTGTCGAAGACGACCTGGTTCAACGCACGCTGCGCGGTGAATTCGAGCAGCAACCGCCCGGACTGGTCGAGTACGGTGTAAATACCTCAACAGCGGCCCGTATCGGTCTGCCATGTGGCGGGCGTTTGCAGCTTGTCGTTGAATACATCGACGCTGCGCCGCCACTGCGCCGTGTGCTGGACAGCATGGATGCGCGCCAGCGTATCAGCCGGCGCATATGCCTCAACACGGGCGAGTCCAGTTTGCACGATGCAGCCGCCAGCGATGATTTCGAGTTTGATGACGACAACCTGGTCAAGGTGTTCGGGCCGGGCTGGCGCCTGCTGATTATCGGTGCCGGTGAACTGACCCGCCGCGTGGCCCAGCTGGCACTGACGCTCGACTACGCGGTAACGATTTGTGATTCGCGCCCTGAGTATGCCAGCGGCTGGGAAGTAGACGGCACTGAATTTACCACCATGTCGCCGGCCGAGTTGATAGCCGAATTCGCACCCGATACGCACTGCGCTGTGCTGGCGCTGGCCCACGCGCCGGTGCTGGAAGACAGCGCACTGGACGCGGCACTGAAGACCGATGCCTTTTATATCGGTGCGCTGGGCTCTCGCAAGAACCAGCACGCACGCATCGGGCGGCTGCAAAAGCTCGGGCTGAATGGCTCACAACTGGCCCGGTTGCATGGACCGGTCGGACTGGATATCGGCAGCCATACCCCGGCAGAGATCGCTATTGCGATCACCGCGGACCTGATCCAGGCACGCAACCAGCGTAACCAGCAGTTGACCCGCGGCGAAGCGCAACATGGCTGACATTACCGGGGTGCTGCTCGCAGCCGGTTTCAGCACCCGCTTTGGTGACAACAAACTCCTTCATGAAATCGATGGCCAGGCGCTGATCGCTCATAGTGCGGCAGCACTGTCTCCCTGTGACCGCGTTGTTGCAGTAGTACGTGCTGATGACGAGGCATTGCAAACCGTGTTGCACACTCTCGGTGTTGACTGCGTGCTCAACCCGGAGCCTGAACGTGGAATAGGCTATTCCATTGCCTGTGCAGTTAATGCAACGTCACGCAGCGACGGCTGGTGCCTGCTGCCCGCGGACATGCCCTGCGTCATGGCTTCGACCACGTCGCAGCTCGTCGATGCGCTGCGGTCCGGCGCAGCTATGGCGGCGCCATTTTATCAGCACCGGCGTGGTCATCCGGTTGCTTTCAGTAACCGTTTTTTTGATGCCCTCTGCGCACTCGATGGTGATACCGGTGCACGCAATATTCTCGAACAGAATGCGGGCCAGTTAGCTTTAATCGCTACAGATGATGCCGGTGCGCTGGTTGACGTCGATACGGTGTTGGACCTGGGACAAGACAGTGAATAGAGGAGTAGTAAGCAGGCCGGCATAAGGCTGTGCTGTTGCCCTTCGACAGGCTCAGGATGAGCGGGATTATGGTGCCACCAGCAACGTCATAACAACCGATCGAACTGAGCCTGCCGAAGGGTTATGCAGGCCTGCTTCAGCCCCCTCGCGACAGCAGCTGGCGATACTGGATAGTGAACCCATTCCCAATCTGAAATATAATGTGCGCCCTCGCGGACGAACCCCTAATAACGACATTCCAGGACCCAGACAATGCCAGGATCGAAAATCATTTACACCGAAACGGACGAAGCACCGGCTTTAGCAACATATTCATTCTTACCCATCGTGCAGGCCTATACACAGGCGGCTGGCATTGCTGTTGAAACACGCGACATTTCCCTGGCAGGCCGGATTATTGCTAATTTCCCGGATAATCTATCGGCAGCGCAAAAACAGGGGGACGCATTGGCCGAGCTGGGCGAACTGGCGAAAACACCCGAGGCAAATATCATCAAATTGCCCAATATCAGCGCATCCATCCCCCAGTTGACTGCCGCGATCAGTGAATTACAGCAACAGGGTTACGACATCCCTGATTATCCCGAGGAAGCAGTCAATGCAGAGCAGGAGAGCATCAAGGCGCGTTACGCTAAAGTTTTAGGCAGCGCCGTCAACCCGGTGTTACGCGAAGGCAACTCGGACCGTCGCGTGGCCGGCCCGGTGAAGGAATATGCGCAGAAACACCCCCATTCGATGGGTGCCTGGTCGCCGGATTCGAAATCACATGTCGCCTCCATGAGTGTTGGAGATTTTTATTCAAGCGAGAAATCAGCCGTTATTGAATCAGCCGGCGAGGTAAAAATTGAGCTGCTGGGCGATGATGGTGATACCCGTGTTCTGAAACCTTCGGTGCCCGTGCTCGAAGGCGAGGTGATCGATGCTTCCGTGATGAGCTGCAAGCCACTGCGTGCTTTCTTTGAACAGGCCGCCCAGGATGCCAAATCACAGGGTGTACTGCTTTCGTTGCATATGAAAGCAACCATGATGAAAGTGTCCGACCCGATTATTTTCGGTCATGCAGTGAGTGTGTATTACAAAGATGTCTTCGACAAACACGCAGCCGCTTTTGAAAAACTGGGTGTGGATACCCGCAATGGCCTGGGTGATGTGTACGCAAAAATTGCGGAGTTGCCGGATGACCAGCGCAAGGAGATTGAAGACGATATCCAGGCGGTATACCTGACACGTCCGGAACTGGCGATGGTTAACTCGGACAAGGGCATTACCAATTTGCATGTACCCAGCGATGTGATCATCGATGCATCGATGCCTGCTGCAATACGCTCGTCCGGCCAGATGTGGGGCCCTGATGGCAAACTGCATGACACCAAAGCGATGATACCTGATCGTAATTACGCCGGTATTTACCAGGCTGTGATCGACTTCTGCAAGCAACACGGCGCCTTTGATGTCACCACAATGGGTAATGTCAGCAACGTCGGCCTGATGGCGCAGAAAGCTGAAGAATACGGCTCGCATGATAAAACATTTGAAATTCCTGCCAATGGTACGGTGCGTGTCAGCGATGCCTCCGGCAATACCTTGCTGGAGCATAAGGTAGAGCAGGGCGACATCTGGCGTATGTGCCAGACAAAGGATCTTCCGATACAGGACTGGGTCAAGCTGGCGGTTAATCGTGCAAGACTGACTGGCCAGCCCGCAGTATTCTGGCTGGATAAAAATCGTGCGCATGATGCGAATCTGATCAATAAAGTCGAAACCTATCTGAAAGGCCACGATACCAGCGGTCTGGAAATAAAGATCATGTCGCCGGTTGAGGCCATACGCTACACCTTGCAACGGGTGAAAGCGGGTGACAACACCATTTCAGTCACAGGCAATGTACTGCGTGATTATTTGACGGATCTATTTCCGATTCTGGAACTGGGCACCAGTGCAAAAATGTTATCGATAGTGCCATTGCTTGCAGGTGGCGGATTGTTTGAAACCGGCGCCGGTGGTTCTGCGCCCAAACATGTGCAACAGTTGTTAGCTGAAAATCATTTGCGCTGGGACTCACTTGGCGAATTCCTTGCACTGGCTGTTTCTCTCGAAGACCTGGCGCAGAAGACCGGCAGTGATAAAACACGTGTGATAGCGGCCGCACTCGATAAAGCGAACAGCCTGTTCTTGAATAACAATAAATCGCCTTCGCGCAAGGTCGGTGAACTCGACACCCGCGGCAGCCATTTTTACCTGGCCATGTACTGGGCGCAGGCCCTGGCTGAACAGCATGATGATATCGAGTTAAAGGCATTATTTGCGCCTGTTGCACAGCAACTCACTGACAATGAAGCAAAGATTGTTGCTGAGCTGAATGAGGTGCAGGGCAAACCTGCTGAACTCGGTGGTTACTACCGACCAGACAAGGAACTGGCATCGAAAATCATGCGTCCGAGCGCCAACTTTAATGCAGTAATTGACGAGCTGGCTATAGCATAATGACTAACGAACAGTCCAAACAACCACCTGCAGCAGAGACTGATATTGAAGCTAGCAAGAAGAGCAAAAGCTTCTACAGCAGCCCGAGATACCTCGCTATTGTCGAGCGCTTCAAACAGCAATTACCTGAAATGGTAAAAGAGCTCTCCGAAGCCGTGCGTACGGAAGACTGGGAGCGGGTAAAAGATAAATCACATGAGCTCAAGGGTATTGGTGGCGCCATGGGATTTCCTCAAATCACCGAAATCGCTCGTCAGATGTACACCCATGCGAGCGATGAGAATTATGATCATGTAACACTAACGTGTGCAGAACTGGAAAAAGAGTGTCAGAGCCTGGTCCAGTCATTCAAACAAGTGGACGGCTAATCCCGCCTCGGATACCGCGAT
>CALLCZ010000065.1 GCA_937998645.1 uncultured Gammaproteobacteria bacterium | reverse complement strand
AGATTTTTGAGTTTCCTGCGAATTGTCGGCAGATGCCTGCGGCTGATTTCAAGTGCGTCATCAGTATCGTTCAGCAAGATGCACTGATGACCGGATTCATTCTTTGTTAATCCAGCGATATGGTTTTTCGAGACCAGTGCATTCCTGTGAATACGTACAAAGCGCCTGGCAAACTCCTGTTCCAGGGCGATGAGTGATTCTTCTATCAGGTATTCGTGGTCATCGGTTTTCAGGGTCACGTACTTCTGATCGGCCTTGAAATAAATGATATCTTCGATGGGCACCAGTTCGAGTGAACCGCGGCTTTTTACACAGATCTTGCTGCGCATATCGTCCATGTCATCGTTGCGCAGTCGCTGGATTTGAGCCCGGGTCAGGCGTTTTGCGGCGCTGATGGCGTACGCAAGACGGTCCCGTTTAATGGGCTTCAGTAAGTAATCGATGGCATGAGTTTCAAATGCCTGCAGTGCATGATCGCTATAGGCTGTTGTAAATATAATAGCGGGCGGGTTGGACATCTGGTTGATATAACCCGCTGCTTCGAGGCCATCCATGCCCGGCATGCGGATGTCCATCAGTACTACATCCGGGCTTGCATGCTGTGTTTGCTGCAGGGCCTGTTCGCCGTTAGCAGCCTCACCTATTACATGTTCACCCATGCCACTGAGCATGTGGCGCAAACGCTGGCGCGCCAGCTGTTCATCATCGACGATTAAAACATTCATAGTAATGTGACCGGTATTTCCAGAGTGACGGTGTAGTCCAGTTTGGTCGCATTTATATAGAACCGGGCATCTTTTCCATATGCCAGACGCAGCCGCTGCTTGATGTTGTCCTGTGCCATCTGATTGCCGCTGGTACGTTTTGAGCCAGTAGCACCAGGTGCCGGATTGCTCACCTCGAGTTTGAGGTGTTCACCATCACGTTGCGCAGATATCCGTATCTTTCCCCCGTCAGGAATTGGTTCTATACCATGATAAATAGCATTTTCTGCGAGAGGTTGCAGGGATAAAGCAGGAATTTCTGCATCAAATAGCAAATTATCCACATTCCAGTCGATTTGCAGGCGTTCACCCAGCCTCAGTTTTTCAATATCGAGATAGCTGCGCGTAATCTCGATCTCGTCTTTCAGGGTGTGGATGTTCTGTTCTTTCAGGCTGGCGCGAAACAGATCGGCCAGGTCTTCGATCGCTTTTTCCGCCTTGTCGGGCATGAATGAAATAAGGCTGGCAATCGTGTTCATGCTGTTGAACAGAAAGTGCGGACGAATTCTTGCTTTCAACGCCTGTATCTCGGCTTTGGACTGTGCCCGCAGGTTGAGCTTCCATTGTTGCTGTATATAAAAATAACGCAGTACAACGGCATAGATAGCAGCAGCCATCATCAGAATGCGTAACAGAAAGTGTTCACCCAGCGGCGAGGTTTGCTGGTCCAGTTTCATCCACAGGTTGAGTTCTATTAAAGCCAGGGCAAATATCAGGGTAACAGTCATCATGATCATAAAGCTGATGACCATGGTCGCCGGGCCTGATAGACGGTTGAGGTGGCGGCGGCTCATGCACAGCACGGCGGCATTGAGCAGAGCGATCCATTGCATCATCATGGAAATGAACGCGAGGTAGTCCCAGAAGACTTCGGTCGTCGATGGTATGGCCATGGCCAGTACCATCGCGAGTAACTGGACGACCAGCACCAGCATGAATATCACGCGTACGTCGCAAAAATCCGGCAACAGGCCGGTGTCGATGTTGCCGACCTCGTTCGATAGGCGTTCATTCCTCATGCATTACAAATAGTCGAGCACAACCGGATTGCAAGCATTGTTCTGATATACTCGCCATCAATTATGAGTAATAAAGACGACAAGCAGACCAACCCTGCATGGGGTGGACGTTTCAGCGAGCAAACCGATGCCTTTGTTGAAGCCTTCACTGCATCGGTTGAATTTGATCGGCGGATGTACAGGCAGGACATCGCGGGTTCTAAAGCGCATGCGCTGATGCTGCAAAAAACGGGCGTGCTTACCGGGTCGGATTGTGAGGCCATATTAAAAGGCCTCGACACCATCATCGAAGAAATCGAAAGTGGCGCGTTTGAATGGTCGGTGTCACGTGAAGATGTTCACATGAACATCGAAGCACGCCTGACCGAACTGGTTGGCGATGCAGGCAAGCGCCTGCATACCGGGCGTTCACGCAATGACCAGGTGGCTACCGATATACGTCTTTATCTGCGCGAACAGATCAACATTATCGTTTCACAACTGGTGAAACTGCAAACAGGACTGCTTCAGCTTGCCGAACGGGAAGCGGACACGATCATGCCCGGTTTTACCCATTTGCAGGTTGCCCAGCCGGTTACTTTCGGCCATCACATGATGGCCTGGTTTGAAATGCTGCAGCGCGATGCCACGCGCATGCACGACTGTTATGTGCGTATGAATGTGTCGCCGCTGGGCGCTGCCGCGCTTGCGGGCACCAGTTATCCCATCGACCGGCATATGACGGCAGCCGAACTCGGCTTTGCCGCTCCCGCAGCCAATTCGCTGGACGCCGTCAGTGACCGCGATTTTGCCATCGAGTTCTGTGCGGCCTCGGCCATCCTGATGACGCATATGTCGCGCATGTCGGAAGAGATGGTGATGTGGTCTTCAGCACAGTTCGATTTCATCGAGCTGCCGGACCGCTATTGCACTGGCTCCTCCATCATGCCGCAGAAGAAAAACCCGGATGTGCCAGAACTGGTGCGTGGAAAAACAGGACGCGTGAATGGCAACCTGGTCAGCCTGCTGACCTTGATGAAGTCACAACCACTGGCCTATAACAAGGACAACCAGGAAGACAAGGAGCCTTTATTCGATACCATCGATACGGTGATCGGTTCTTTACGTGCTTTTGCGGACATGGTGCCTGCGCTGGTGTGCAAGCGGGACAATATGTATAACGCGGCAAAACAGGGTTTCTCTACGGCTACCGACCTGGCAGACTACCTGGTGCGCAAAGGCCTGCCCTTCCGCGATGCACATGAAGTCGTTGGCAAGGCCGTTGCCTATGGCGTGGCGAACAGCAAGGACCTGAGTGAAATGGATATCGACGAGCTTAAAGGCTTTTCCGCCATGATCGATGATGACGTGTTCGAGGTGCTGTCACTGGAAGGCTCGGTCGCAGCACGCAACCATATCGGCGGTACCGCACCTGATCCGGTGCGCAAGGCTGTCGCCGAAGCACGCCAGCGGCTGAAAGATAAGTGATAACCGCAGAGGCGCGGAGACGCAGAGAGTTTTTACTGTTTTTGAAGGAACGACTTTAGTCGCGAACAAACCACCAGATCGCGATTAATTCGCGGCTAAAGCCGCTCCTACAGATCAAGATCATTTCAATAAAACAAGCGTTACCTCTGCGTCTCCGCGCCTCTGCGGTAAACTACTTCTTTAACTCCTCACGTAGAAGGACTTCAGCGTCTGAATACATACCCTTGAGTTGTTCCAGAAGTTCGGCGGCGCCCTCGGTTGAACCGGCACGGCCGATCAACTCGATCTGCTCAGCCGTGTGTGCGAGGCCCAGTGCGCCTATGCTGCTGCTGGAGCTTTTCATTTTATGCGCAAGATTGAAAACACCGTCGGCATCATTGTTGAAAACAGCCTTGGTCAGTTCGTTTATCTGGTCCGGCACGTAATCGATAAATGTTTGCAAGACTTCATTCAGGGACTCGCCCATCAGGCTGCGCAACTCATCAAGCGCCTCTGAATTGATTGCTTCTTCCATATCAGATCCTTCAAGTAATTAGTAAGGTGCTGTTTGGATCAATTAATGTAGTTGTGACTCATTTGGTCAGGCGTGAACTCATGTCGCCAACTAACACGGCCTCTGGCACCTGCAGCTTGATGGCGGCTGCGATTTTCATGAACAGCCCGGGTTCGGATTTGAACGATACCCACAGGGTGTTGAGTTTCATGTCCATATTGGCAAACACGATGTCCGATTTGAACTGCTTGAGTGCACGATCAATATCGTTCAGGGTGCGCTTGATATGGTTTTCCGGCTTCTGCCGCAGTCTCGGGATGATCATCAGAAAATCGCTGACGCGATCACCATTTTCATCACGTGTCGGAGCTATTTTCCATAATGGCTCGGCTGGTGACATATCAATGCTCAAGGTGATGTTTTTATCCATCATTGACCCCGTTACACGGTGCTATTGGTTAATCATAGCCCATATTGGCAACGGGCGTCGAATTAGACCTGCGTCAGTACGCGGTTGAGCCAGTCACTGATATCGTTGATTTCTTCCATGCAGACGCTGTGTCCCATGGCGTAGTCGTGCCATTGCACCCGGTAGCCCTGTTGTTGCAGCAGTGCACGTGTTTGCAGCCCGAATTGCGTTGCAACCACGTCATCATGCAGTCCGTGGGCCATGAATATCGGCGTATCGCGGTTTGCGGCTGCCGCTTCCTGTTGCAGGCCTTGCTGCATGGGGAGGTAGGTAGACAGTGCCATGATACCGCCCAGTGTGTGGGCATAGCGCAGCCCCGCAAAGAGCGCGATTGCGCCCCCCTGTGAAAAGCCGGCAAAGATAATGCGTTTCGCGGCAATCCCCTGTGCAAGCTGTTCATCACACAGACGGGTCAGCATGGCGCTGGATTCAACAATACCGGCCTCGTCATCACGTTCTGCGATATCGAGGCTGGTGATATCGTACCAGCCGCGCATACGATAGCCCTGGTTGATGGTGATCGGCCGTAGTGGTGCATGCGGAAATATGAATCGAATGTTCAGGGCATCAGGTAACACAAGCTCGGAAACGATGGGTACGAAATCGCTGCCATCAGCACCGAGACCGTGCAGCCAGATTACAGCGGCATCGGTTTCTCTGGCGTCATCAGGGTCGGTTTGTAGAATAATGGGGCTATCGTCTGACATTTAATCTCATGATGCAGGTTTCAGTGTGCACAGACTATTGCAATAATCGACTTTTTACCATTCGGTGTTTAGCCCGCATATTGCACGAAGGCGGACGAATGATCTTTAGTCTTTGATGATATTTCAATCAGCTACAGCAAAAAATATGGATTCATTTCGGTTACACTTTATCCTATTTGGCTTTATGAACAAGCTGGCGTCGCATCTTGAGCGATCACCCTTGATCCATAGCTATGGCTATGCATCTACGGGCGATCGCCCAACCTGCTTAGCCAGTTTGCCCATAAATTCCAAATCCTTCATGCAATATGTGGGCTAGATTAATGCGATTTTCGATAGTGCTGTTGTCATCTTTAATGCTGTTTGCCTGCGGTAAAACCGGTGCGTTATACCTGCCCGAGGAGCCGGCCGAGCTGCCACCTGAGCAGAACGAGCCCGCACAGAGCGAACAGGTGCAAGACCAGGATGCCGGTAGCAGCGGGAAAACTGACTGATGGATTATTTCAATTATCGCGATGGGCGCCTGTGGGCCGAAGATGTAGATATAACATCGCATATCGGACTATGGGGTACGCCCTGCTATGTCTACTCAAGGGCAACCCTCGAGCGTCACTGGCGGGCCTTCGATGATGCACTGTCAACCTTGCCTCACCTGGTGTGTTATGCGGTCAAGGCCAACTCTAACCTGGCGGTGCTCAATGTCCTTGCCCGGCTGGGCTCCGGATTCGATATCGTTTCGGTGGGTGAGCTCGAACGAGTGCTGGCAGCGGGTGGCGATGCGGCAAAGACCGTGTTTTCAGGTGTTGGCAAGCGCCGTGACGAAATAGAGCGTGCACTCGAAGCGGGTATTCGCTGTTTCAATGTTGAATCTTTAGCTGAGCTTGAGCTGATCGAGCTGGTGGCCGCTGCGCATGGCACAAACGCACCCGTGTCGCTACGGGTCAATCCCGATGTCGATGCCAGGACACATCCGTACATTTCCACCGGCCTGAAAGAAAACAAGTTCGGTATCTCGATAGACGATGCATTGCCTGCCTATCAACGCGCGGCCGAGGCAGAGCATATCGATGTTCATGGCATTGACTGTCATATCGGTTCGCAGCTCACCGAATTAGCGCCGTTTGTGGATGCGCTTGATCGAGTGCTGGCGCTGGTAGACCGACTGGCTGAAAAAGGCATTGTGCTGAAACACCTGGATATGGGGGGCGGACTCGGTATTCGCTATCGTGATGAAGAGCCGCCACAACCGGCGGAACATGCCGCGGCACTGGCCAGGCATCTTCAGGGGCGTGATCTCGAAATTCTGATAGAGCCCGGGCGCGCTATCGCGGGTAACGCGGGCATCCTGCTGACCGAAGTACTGTTCCTGAAGCACCACGAGCACAAGAACTTTGCCGTGGTTGATGCGGCCATGAACGATCTGATGCGCCCGTCTCTGTACAGTGCCTGGCAGGAAATCATTCCGCTGAAACAGCGCCAGGACGAATCATCAGATACCGCCGCCAGCGTTAAGTCCTACGATGTGGTTGGCCCGGTGTGTGAAACCGGTGATTTTCTGGGTAAAGACCGTGAGCTGACACTCGAGCAGGGTGATATTCTGGCGGTACGGTCTTCAGGCGCGTATGGTTTCTCCATGAGCTCGAATTACAATACGCGTCCACGAGCGGCAGAAATCATGGTCGATGGCGATGTCGCAACGGTTGTGCGTGAGCGTGAATCATTGTTACAGCTGATACAGGGCGAGCACATATTGCCACTATAATTCTTGTTATACATGACAAATTGTCCTGTTGTTTTTCTTGTTCTTTGCTAAGCTGAGTTGACTTAAGCAGTTGTTTTTTTGAGGTCGTAATATGAATTTTCTCTCCCCTTTAATCGTGCTCCTGATCATGTCCATCAGCTTTACGGCACCGGCAGGCGCTGCAGTGGCAATGGATGTGGATAGTTACTGTGGCGCCATTGCTGCTGACGATGACAAAAAAACCGATGATGGCACGAAGCCGGAAGGTGATGAAGAAGAACCCGAGTGTGATTAATTAAAAAATCCCAATAATTCACATAAAAATACTATATTAATAAACGTTTTTGATAAAGCGGCGAATCGGCTGCGATTTTTAACCCCGGAGGAAACGACTCTAATGATAAAAGCAAAACTGATGGTGGCTACCCTGATGGCAGCCGGTCTGACTTTATCCGCTAATGTTGGCGCGGCTGACAAGCCTGTTGGCATTACGCCGAAAATGATGGATGCGGAAGTTACCCATAATGGCAAGAAAGTAAAAATCTCACGTAACCAGAACAACAAGAACACGGTTAATGCCTCATTTGCAAAGACTTCACGTCCTTGCCCTCCGTTCTGTATTCAACCATCAGCACTGGCCCCGGGCGTAGAGACCATCGGTGAACTGGAAGTTATTGACTACCTGAAGAAGATGGCTGCCGGTGACGACACCGTCCTGGTGGTTGACTCACGTACACCCGACTGGGTGAAGAAAGGCACAATCCCGGGCGCTGTAAACATTCCATGGACCAAGCTGAATCCGGCCAAGGGTGCAGACCCGATTTCTATCGGTGAAATCATGCAGGACCAGTTCAACGTCTCTGAAAGCGAAGGCCTGTTTAACTTTGACAACGCAAAAACACTGGTCATGTTCTGTAACGGCATGTGGTGCGGACAGTCGCCGAACAACATCAAGAACCTGCTCAAGTTCGGTTACCCTGCGCACAAGATCAAATGGTACCGCGGTGGTATGCAGGACTGGGAAATCCTGGGTCTTTCGACAATTCCCGGCAGTTAATCCCGACATCATCTGTTGATGCAAGAGGCCGCCGCAAGGCGGCCTTTTTTATGTTGATTTCACCGCAGAGGCGCGGAGGCGCAGAGGTAACACTGGTTTTGATGAATTCATCGCGATCTGATAGATTGTTAGCGACTACAAAAATAATAAAAACTCTCTGCGCCTCTGCGCCTCTGCGGTAAATAAAAGTCTTTTAATCTTTGCGTTCTTTGCGTCTTTGCGGTGAAATCACTGCCATGCAAATCGAATTCACCAAAATGCACGGTATCGGCAACGACTTTGTCGTCATCGATGCTGTTAACCAGGACATCGAGCTCACTGGCGACCAGGTACGTTTTATCGCGGACCGGCATTTTGGTGTAGGCTGTGACCAGCTGTTGCTGGTTGAGCGCCCCACGCGCGAGGGTGCCGAGTTCAGGTACCGTATATACAATGCGGATGGCGGCGAAGTGCAGCAATGCGGCAATGGCGCACGCTGTTTTGCCCGCTTTGTTCATGACAGGGGTATGACCGGCAGCACCCGCATTGCGGTGGAAACGGCAGCCGGCATGATCTACCTGGTACTCGAAGACGATGGGCAGGTCACGGTTGATATGGGTGCGCCCTCGTTCGAGCCGGAATCTTTACCCTTCGAGGCTGATACAAGCGACGACGGGGACGTTGAATACCACCAACTCGTGGTTAATGGTGAAAAATATGCTATAGGTGCTGTATCTGTCGGCAATCCACATGCGGTGTTGCTGGTAGACTCGGTGGATGAGGCACCCGTGGAAACACTCGGGGCCGCCATCGAAAGCCATGAACGATTCCCCGAACGCGTCAATGTCGGTTTTATGGAAATCATGGATCGATCACATATTCGGCTCCGGGTGTTCGAGCGGGGTGTGGGTGAAACGCTGGCATGCGGTACTGGAGCCTGTGCGGCAGTGGCTGTAGGCATCCATAACAGCTTGCTGGATAACACCGTTCAGGCAGAACTGAAAGGCGGCTGTTTAACTATTCGCTGGCCGGGTAATGACAACACGTTGTTGATGACCGGGCCGGCACAAACTGTATACCAAGGGAAAATGACACTGTGAGTACACAAGCACAAAAAAAACAACAAGAAACGCTTGATTCCGAACAGCAGCTGCTGGAGCTGTTAAAAGACTATCCGGACATACTTGTCCGCAATCCTGCATTACTGGCCGAGCTTGAAATTCCACATGAGTCCGGACAGGCCATTTCTTTGATAGAAAGACAGGTTGGCGTATTGCGCGACAAGCTGCGGACAACCGATAAGCGCCTGCGTGAGCTGATGGATATCGCCCGCGGCAATGAGCGCCTTGCAGAAAGCCGCCACCGCCTGGCGATCAATCTGCTTGGTTCACACGACCTTGATGATGTTATCAGCATCGTGCTTGATGAACTGGGCAATGAGCTGGGTGCTGATTTTGCGGTCATTCGGTTGTTAACCGACGACAGCGACAGGCTCAACGACAAGCCGGAATTATTCATAGATAAAAATGCGGCAGACCTGAAAGTATTCAGCACCATGCTCGATAACAGAAAATCACTGTGTGGTCACTGCACAGATGAACAGAATGATTTTCTGTTTGGCGACGACGCCGATCAAGTTGGCTCTACTGCGGTAATTCCACTGGCAGCCGGGTCAAAGCTCGGATTGCTGGGTCTCGGTGGAAAGGATGAACGCCGCTTCAGCATTGCCATGGGCACCGAGTTCCTGAACCAGATCGGTGAGCTTGTCAGTGCTGCACTGGCGGTACAGCTCGAAGCCTGATGAGCTTTGAGCCCGATCTAAAAGATTTTTACAGTTATCTGGAATCCGAACGCAGGTATTCTCCGCATACACTGGCGGCGTACCGGCGTGATCTGAATGCTTTTATAAGATTCAGCCAGCAGCGCGATATCGCCGACTGGACAAAGATGGATGATCTACATGTTCGTGCATTTGTTGCCAGCCAGCACCGCAAGGGCCTTTCAGGCACCAGTCTGCAGCGCCAGCTGGCTTCTATCCGCACCCTGTTTAATTACCTGTGCCGGCATCATCGGGCAGAGGTAAACCCGGCCCAGGGCGTGCCTGCACCGAGGTCGGCCAAACGCCTGCCCGAAACATTGAGTGTTGATCAGCTGGATTGCCTGCTGGCTTTTCCAGGCAATGACGCACTCGCCTGTCGCGATCGAGCGGTGATGGAACTGTTTTACGGCTGCGGCTTGCGCCTTTCAGAGTTGACTGGACTCGAGTTGGGCGACATAGACTGGCAGCAAGGCACTGTGTCGGTTACTGGTAAAGGGCGCAAGCAGCGCCATGTGCCGTTTGGCAGCAAAGCGGGAGCCGCATTAAAGCAATGGTTGCAGCATCGTTCCGCACAGGCTGATCAGCATGAAAAAGCCCTGTTCACCAGCCGCAGCGGCAAACGCATCAGTAACAGCAGCATTCAGCAAAGATTGAAAAAACGTGCGTTACAACAAGGTGTTGGCATCTCGCTGTACCCGCACATGCTGCGCCATTCCTTTGCATCGCACATGCTGGAGTCCTGCAACGACCTGCGCGCGGTACAGGAGCTGCTTGGACATGCCAACCTGAGCACAACGCAAATCTACACCCACCTCGATTTCCAGCACCTTGCCGGCGTCTACGACAAGGCGCATCCAAGATCACGAAAATAATTCACCGCAAAGGCGCAAAGAACGCAAAGGAGGAAAATGTTTGTTTACCGCAGAGGCGCGGAGGCGCAGAGAATTTTTACTGTTTTTTGTAGGAGCGACTTTAGTCGCGAACAATCTATCAGATCGCGATGAATTCGCGGCTGAAGCCGCTCCTACAGATCAGGATTAATTCATCAAAACAAATGTTGCCTCTGCGCCTCCGCGTCTCTGCGGTGAAAAAAATAGTCCCACAACATGTAAGTCAGTCAAAATCATTGAAACAGGTATAATCGCCACCATTAATACTTCCCTGTCGCTATTAACCTGTACATATTGTTATGCTGATTACCCTTTCTCCGTCCAAAGGCCAGGATTTTGAAACACCGGCTTTGAGTAAGACCTATAGCAAACCCCAGGCGCTGAAAGATTCAGAGTTGCTGATCAAGGAGCTGCGCAAGATCAGGCGGCAGGACATACAGCAACTGATGAGTGTCAGCGAGAACATTGCGAAGCTGAACACTGATCGTTACAAATCTTTCAAAACCCCGTTTACCCCGAAAAACGCCAAGCAGGCGATTTTTGCATTCAAGGGTGATGTCTACAGCGGCATTGATATCGAAGAGTACAGTGAAGCGGACCTTGATTATGCGCAGGACCATTTGCGTATTCTTTCGGGTTTGTACGGCTGCCTGCGTCCGTTGGACCTTATCCAGCCATACCGGCTGGAGATGAAAACAAAACTGCATAATGTTCGTGGTGAAAATCTGTACCAGTTCTGGGGTGACAGGATTACCGGTGAATTGAATAAAGCGCTGGAAAAGCAGAAACAGCCCGTGCTGGTCAATCTGGCTTCCAATGAGTACTTCAAGTCAGTCAGGCCGAAACAGCTAAAAGGACGTTTACTCAACATCAACTTCAAGGAGACCAGGGACGGCAAAACGCGTGTCGTTGCGATATTTGCCAAGCGTGCCCGCGGCATGATGACGGACTATATTCTCCGCAACCGCATTGAAAAGCCGGAAGATATCAAGAAATTCAGACAGGGCGGTTACCGGTTCCGCAAAGAGCTGTCTGATGATAAACAGTGGACATTTGAACGTTCACAGCCGCCATCGCCTTGATTGTTAAGGGGTTAAACAGGCAGGTGGCATCATATTTGCATTTTTTATGCTCTCGCAAAGGCGCAAAGAACGCAAAGAAAAAAACATTTATTAACCGCAGAGACGCAGAGGGCGCAGAGAATTATTTTTATCTGTCATCTCGACCGAAGGGGGTTATCCCGGGAATCAGGAGATTTCTCCCTTCGGTCGAAATGACAATGCGGTTATTACATAACAATAAAAAACTCTGCGTCTTTGCGGTAAAAACAATCAATTAAACTTTGCGTTCTTTGCGCCTTTGCGAGAGTAACAAGTTAGAACTGGCGAGCAGAATACGTTTCGATTTCGTGCAACATGACGGTACGCCAGATCAGATTTGAACTACTGCACCCCAAGTATGTGTAGAATTACGTTCCCTTGAGTCGATTCATCTGGCAGGAGTTATAAGTGGAGAATTTTCATGGCACCACGATTTTGACCGTACGTCGTGGTGGTACCGTTGTTGTTGGTGGCGATGGCCAGGTCACGCTGGGGGATACCGTCATGAAGGGTAATGCCACCAAGGTGCGCAAGATATACCGTGATCAGGTGATTGCCGGCTTTGCCGGCGCCACCGCAGATGCATTCACCCTGCTGGAGCGCTTTGAAAGCGTACTGGAAAAACACGGTGGCCAGCTCAAGCGGGCGGCTGTCGAACTGGCGAAAGACTGGCGCACCGATCGCATGTTGCGCCGGTTGGAGGCGATGATGATTGTTGCGGATAAAGAGTCATCGCTGCTGATTTCCGGTACGGGTGACGTTATTGATGCTCTGGATGACCTGATTGCGATAGGTTCGGGTGGCCCATATGCTCAATCGGCTGCACGCGCATTATTCGATAATACAGAATTACCAGCGCGTGAAGTGGTTGAAAAAAGTCTCAAGATCGCGGGAGATATATGCATTTATACCAATAATTCCCTCACGATCGAAGAAATTAGCGAATAAAGGTATTCATAAAGAGTTTGAAACATGTCTGAAATGACCCCACGGGAAATCGTACAGGAGCTGAACAAGCACATTATCGGCCAGGATGCGGCCAAGCGCGCGGTGGCGATTGCATTGCGCAACCGCTGGCGCCGTATGCAGATCCATGAGGAATTGCGTAACGAAATTACACCGAAGAATATTCTGATGATCGGACCGACCGGTGTCGGTAAAACTGAAATTGCACGCCGCCTGGCGCACCTGGCAAAAGCGCCTTTCGTCAAGGTTGAGGCCACCAAGTTCACTGAAGTAGGCTATGTTGGTCGCGAAGTTGACTCTATCATTCGCGATCTTGTTGATATGTCCATCAAAACCACGCGTGAGCAGGAAATGGAAAAAGTACGCCATCTGGCCGAGGATGCGGTTGAAGAACGTATCCTGGATGCTTTGCTGCCACCACCGCGCGACAGTTTTGGCGAGCCGGAGCCCGACCGTGATTCGTCCACGCGACAAAAATTCAGGGTCAAGTTGCGAGAGGGTCAGCTGGAAGACAAGGAAATCGAGATCGATGTCACTGTGAAGCCGATAGGCGTGGAGATCATGGCGCCGCCCGGCATGGAAGAAATGACCAGCCAGCTGCAGGGCATGTTCCAGAATATGTCCAGCGAGAAGAAAAAGACGCGCAAAATGACCATCGCGCAGGCGAAGAAGCTGTTGCTCGACGAAGAAGCATCAAAGTTGATCAAGGAAGACGAAATCAAGGCGAATGCGCTGGAAAACGCCGAGCAGAATGGCATCGTGTTCATTGACGAAATCGACAAGGTGGCGAAGCGTGCTGAAGCAGGCGGCGCCGATGTTTCTCGTGAAGGCGTGCAGCGCGATTTACTGCCGCTGGTCGAGGGCTGCACGGTAACGACCAAGTACGGCATGGTAAAAACGGACCACATCCTGTTTATAGCTTCGGGTGCATTTCATTTATCCAAGCCGTCTGACCTGATTCCGGAACTGCAGGGGCGCTTGCCTATTCGTGTTGAGCTCACGGCACTCAATGCTGATGATTTCAAACGTATCCTGACTGAGCCGGATGCCTCTCTGACAACGCAGTATTCAGCATTGATGAAGACCGAGGGCGTTAATCTTGAATTTGCGGAAGATGGCGTCGAGCGCGTGGCCGAAGTGGCCTTCGATGTTAATGAGCGCTCGGAAAACATCGGTGCACGCCGCCTGCATACAGTTGTGGAGCGGCTGCTGGAAGAGATTTCATTTGATGCGCCCGATAAGGCAGGGCAGAATCTGATCATCGACAGGGAATATGTTGATAGAAGCCTGGGTGAGTTGGTCGAAGACGAGGATCTAAGCCGTTACATCCTTTAGTAACAGGCTGATGATCTTTTTGTCCGATAACTGCGTTGTGGCGATTTTTGCGTGTCCTCGTGTATTACATATACACTGCGGTACTCAAAATCACCACGCCTTGTTCTCGAACAAAAATCTTCATCAGTGGTAAATTAATCTAAATTAAAGACAATACACAGGCGATGACTATGCCAAGACCAACCAGTATAAATCTACACCAGAAAAGCAGGGTGCTCGAGCTCGAGTATGATGACGGCAGTAATTTTCAGCTGCCCTGTGAGTATTTGCGTGTGTACTCGCCATCTGCAGAAGTGACCGGTCATGGGCCCGGCCAGGAAATCCTGCAGCTGGGAAAAGAGGATGTGAACATCACTGCAATCGAGCCGCAGGGTAATTATGCGGTGAAGCTGGTATTTGATGACCGGCATGACACCGGGCTATATACCTGGGATTATCTATATGAACTGGGCTCGGATTACGACAACAAGTGGAAAGACTACCTTGACCGCGTAGAAAAGGCCGGGCATGAAAGGAA
>CALLCZ010000064.1 GCA_937998645.1 uncultured Gammaproteobacteria bacterium | reverse complement strand
CTTTATCAAAGGGGTGGTTGATTCTGATGACTTGCCGCTGAACGTATCGCGTGAAATTCTGCAGCAGAACAAGGTTATCGATCGCATTCGCGGTGCATCCGTGAAGAAAGTACTGGGCAGGCTGGAATCCATGGCTAAAGACCAGCAGGAAGAATATGCTTCTTTCTGGAACACATTCGGCCAGGTAATGAAAGAAGGTCCGATCGAGGATTTTGCCAACAAGGAGCGTGTCGCCAAACTGCTGCGTTTTTCCACCACCGAAACGAACAGCGAAGATCAGACAGCCTCGCTGGAAGACTATGTCGGTCGTATGAAAGAGGGCCAGGAAAAAATTTATTACATCACCGCGGAGTCTTTTGCGGCAGCGAAAAACAGCCCGCATCTTGAAGTGTTCAGGAAGAAGGGTATCGAAGTGCTGCTGCTGAGTGACCGCATTGATGAGTGGCTGGTTTCACACATGACTGAATTCGACGGTAAATCGCTGCAGTCCGTCGCCCGCGGTGATCTGGATCTTGGCAAGATTGGCGATGGTGAAGAGGAAAAAACCACAGAAGAAGCAAATGAGGAATTCAAGGAAGTTATCGAGCGTGTGAAAAAATCACTGGGCGACAGGATATCAGATGCACGCATGTCTCAACGTCTCACGGACTCACCATCGTGCCTGGTATTGAATGAGCAGGACATGAGTGCACAGATGCAGCAGATACTCGAGGCTGCAGGACAATATGCGCCTAAAGCGCAGCCGGTTCTGGAGCTCAACTCCGAGCACAGGCTGGTGGAAAAACTGAAGGAAATTAAAGAAGATGACAGCTTCAATGACTGGGTGTCGCTGCTGTTTGAACAGGCGCAGCTGGCAGCCGGTAATCAACTGGAAGATCCCGCGGGTTTCGTCATGCGGGTGAACCGCCTGCTGGAAAGCTAGACGATTTATCGCGTTCTGCACAGGTTTTTTTACCGCAGAGGCGCGGAGGCGCAGAGTTTTAACTATAAATTTGTCATTTCGACCAAAGGGAGAAATCTCCCGAATTCCGGGAGATCTCTCACATTCGTTCGAGATGACAATGCTTTTTATATATTCGCGGCTAAAGCCGCTCCTGAAAACCAGTAAAAGAACTCTGCGCCTCCGCGTCTCTGCGGTGAATTGATCTTGTTAAGCACCCATTGCTGCTTATCAGGCTATACTCATAGCGATGTTAAAATCCGCATTTCCTTTCGTATACAGAACCGTTTTACAATTGCTGATTGTATTGGCGGTTTTTTCTTTTGGCCCGGCTACAACCGTGGTCGCCAAGGAGGAAATTCAGGCTGATATTCGCTTTCTGTATGTCCAGCCGGGGCAGACACTTCACAATATCGTGCGCCGCCTTTATCCCGAACGTCCGAAGGAATGGGAAAAGCTGGAACAGCAAATCGTACGCGAAAACCCTCATGCTTTTATCGGCGGTGATGCAACCAAGCTGAAGGCCGATGTGCGCCTTGACCTGCCCAGGCGTATGGTGGTCAAGCCGAGGCCGATTGCAAACAAACCCAAACAGGTTGGCGAGGTAATGTTAACCAGGGGGCAGGTGATTGCAGTCGGGCAGGACAAGGTATCGAGGGACCTTGATACCGGTGACGGCGTATTTGTCGGCGACAAGATTGTTACCGGTGAAGACGGTTTTGTACGATTGTTGATGGTCGATGACGCCAGGCTCGATTTACGTTGCTACAGTATCATGGTGATTGAAAAGTATGACCTGCAGACAACCCGGCGCAGCAGTATTCTCAAGCTGTTGCAGGGTAGCTTGCGCAAGATATCAGGCGAAATAGGCAAATCGAAAGATGACGTTTACGAAATGAAGACACCGGTAGCTTCGGTCGGTGTGCGTGGAACTGAATATGCTTTGCGGGTATTCCAGTCAAAAGGCTGTGACGGCTCGGTTGATACAGAGGATGAAGGTTTGTACGTAAAGGTTATAGAAGGCCTGGTTGATGTACATAACAAGGCTGCGAAAACAGCTGTTGCGAAAAACGATACACTCTATATTCCTCTGCCGGATAAAGCGCCCGTCGAGAAGGATATCAAGCCGGGCGTGATCGAACCGCTTGCAGAAGAAACTGAAGATAATTCAAGCAGTGCCTGGTGGTGGGCAGTGCTGGGTATCATCGTCATCGCGTTGGCTATTTAACTTTAAAATCCAACGCAGAGGCGCAAAGACGCAAAGGACGCAGAGATTATTTGTAGTATTCGTAGGAGCGGCTTTAGCCGCGAATTGTTGATGTACACGACTATAGTCATTCCCGCTGTTTTGAATCCGCCTGAAACGCTTCGCTTATGCATGCCTACGGTTGCTTTGCTTTTGCAGGCTTGCGAATCCAATCGGGTAATAGGCGCATTTCAAAAAAGTTTTTCTCTGCGCACTCTGCGTCTTTGCGCCTTTGCGTTGAATGATTTATCCTGATATCCATTTTCTGTTGACAGAGTGTTATGGATTCAATCAGGCTCGATAAATGGCTGTGGGCAGCGCGTTTTTTCAAGACGCGGCCGCTTGCTACCGAGGCCGTCAGCGGCGGCAAGGTGCATCTCAACGGCCATCGTGTAAAGCCGGGTCGTCTGGTGCATATTGGCGATGCACTCCATATTCAACGCGGACCTGTGCAGTATGAAATTATCGTCAAGGGTATTAACAAACAGCGCAGGCCTGCAAGTGAGATGGAGCAGTTGTATGAAGAAACGCCGGAAAGTATGGAATCAAGAAAGCAATTGATGGATCTGCACAAAATGGCTGCGGGGGCTCGAACTGCGCCGTCAGGAAAACCCAACAAGCACGAACGTAAACACATCGTGCGTTTCAAACGCGATCAGTGATTGATTTGTGTAGTAGTTCAGATTTGATATGACAGATTCTGCCAGTTTTCGCAAGATGCAAACCGGCCTGGTTTAATGGTTTATAATATTTTATCTCGCAGAGACGCAGGGAACGCAGAGAGATTTACAGGTATTCGTAGCAGCGACTT